>NZ_JAOCLC010000003.1:0-152225 GCF_029845105.1 Stenotrophomonas sp. GD03654
TTTTTTTATGCACGTTGTTGTAGAGCCGAGCCCATGCTCGGCTGGCGCAATGCAGCCGAGCATGGGCTCGGCTCTACAGGGAAGTCAGCGCAGGGTCTTCTTCAGCGTTTCCGGATTGCCGTCGTTCGGCGCGGCCGGCACCTGCAGCAGGTGCGCCAGCAGCGGGTAGACGTCGACATTGTCGAAGCCATCGATCACCAGGCCCTGGCGGAACGACGGGCCGCCGGCCACAAACACCGCGCGCATGGAGGGCAGGGCATTGTCGTAGCCATGCGAGCCGCGGTCCTGATGGTCGCGTTTGGCGATTTTCTCCTGATGCAGGGCATCCCAGCCTTCGTCCATGGCGCAGACGATGGCCGGAACCCGCGGATGCGTGCCGTAGTGCCAGCGCGCCGGCAGGTTCTCCTTCTTCCAGCACTCGTAGTGCCCGTGGCGTCCGAGCAGGGCGCGTTCGGCTTCCGCCTCGCGGCCGGCGACCGGCGCAAAACCCACCGACTGGCCCTGGCTGACATTGCGCGCGATGGCCGGATCGGCCATCGATTCAGTGGAGATCACTTGGCCGACCGGGACGCTGGCCATGCCATGGTCAGAGACCACGATCACGTTGGTGGTCGCGGCCAGGCCGCGCTGCTGCAGCCCATCGAGCACCTGGCCGACGATCTGGTCGGCGCGCACGATGGCGTCGGCATACTGCTTCGACTCGGGCCCGTAGTTGTGGCCGGCCTTGTCCACGTGTTCCATGTACAGGGTGGTGAGACGCGGTGCATCGGCGTCGGTCTGTGCAAGCCAGTCGAGCACGATGCCGGCGCGCTGCTCCAGCGGCTCCTTGCCGTCGTAAACGCGCCACTGGCTGGGGCGTACGCCGCGGATTTCCGATTCACTGCCCGGCCATGACGTGGTAGCCGAACGCACGCCGGCATTCTCGGCGCCGACCCAGATCGGTTCGCCGCCCCACCAGCCGCTGGTAGTGACCGCGTCGCGGTTGCTCAGCTCGAACCGGCCCAGTGCTTCGTCGTCCATGCTGTTGTTGACGATGCCGTGGTGGTCCGGGCGCAGGCCGGTGACGATGGTGTAATGGTTGGGGAAGGTCAGTGATGGATAGGACGGGGTCATCCAGCGTGCACGCACGCCGCCGTCGATCAGTCGCTGCAGGTTCGGGGTCAGGCCGCGGTCCAGCGCGTCGGCACGCAGGCCGTCGATGGAGATCAGCAGCAGCTTCTGCGGCGTGGCCGCAGCGACGGGTGTGGGAACGGAGGCGGAAGGGGCGGGCGCGGTGGTGCAGGCGGCCAATGGCAGCAGCATTGCCAGCGCGCAGGTCAGGCGTACGGAAGTCATCCGCGCATGATAAGCCCGTGCAATGACGCGCCCAAGACACGACGCGCTATCGCGCGCCGAGTCCGCGCATTTTTCCTTATCCCCGCACCTGTCGGTGCGCGCCCTTCAACAAGACGGGGGCTTTTCATGTCCCTGCTGCTTCCATCCACGCATGGCGTGGATCCACCGTGTCGACCAAGGTCGACACCTACCAGCAGCCGCGCAGTGCGCCGTCCCGACAGATCGCAGGAATCTGTCGAAGGCGTGGTGGGTCCGGTTGCGGGGGTGTCCGCGGCATGGATGCCGCGGCCAAGCCCCCATGGACGGGTTTACGGCGTCCCCCGCAACTGGACCCACCACGCCATGCCTCGGAATGCTGCTGTTGCTTCGGCCGTTGCGGTTGCCTCTGCGGGTGCCGGGCGCAGCCCGGCCAGCCCTCTCAAGCGAACAGCGGGGCCTGGCGTTGTTCCAGTCGCAGCAGCGCGGCCTTTGTTTCCAGTCCACCGCCGAATCCGGTCAGCGCTCCATTGCTGCCGATCACGCGATGGCAGGGCAGGATGATCGGCAGCGGGTTGCGGCCGTTCGCGGCACCGACCGCGCGGGTCGCACTGGGCTGGCCGAGGTGCTGCGCCAGCTGCAGGTAACTCCAGGTCTGGCCGAACGGAATCAGTGCCAGCGCCCGCCACACCCGCAGCTGGAACGGCGTGCCGCGTGGCGCCAGTTCAAGGTCGAAGCTGCTGCGTTCGCCGTGCAGGAACTGCAGCAGCTGTTCGCGCGCTTCCGGCAGCGCATCCGGTGCGTAGTGCCAGTCATCGCGTCCGCGTGCCGGATGGCGGTTTTCGGGGAAAAGCACGTGTGACAGGCCACGTTCGTCACCGGCGATGGTCAGTACGCCGATCGGGCTGTCGAAACGATCGAACAACAGGGTCATGTCGGTTCTCCAACGAAAGTGCCGGACAAGTGCCACAGGTGCAGCACGGCATACGCGCGCCACGGCCGCCAGGGCTGCGAGCGTGCTTCGGTCGCGCGTTCGCTCAGGCGCTGGCCTTGCGCGTGGCCGAGCACCTGCTGCAGCACAAGATCGCCGGCGGGGAAGGCATCGGGCTGGCCGAGTCCGCGCAGGGCGATGTACCGCGCGGTCCACGGGCCGATGCCGGGCAGTGCCACGCAGCGCGCTACGAATTCTTCCAGCGCCTGGCCGGGACCGAAGTCGAGCTCGCCGCTGGCACAGGCAGCGGCCAGCGCACGCACGGTGGCGGCGCGGCTGCGCGGCAGGCCGATCGATTCCAGCGGCGCCTCAGCCAGCACCTCGGGCGCGGGGAACTGGCGATCGAACTCCGATGGCATGCCCGGCAGGTGTGCGCCATAGGCATCGACCAGGCGCCGGGCGAAGGTGGTGGCCGCGGCCACGCTGACCTGCTGTCCGAGCACGGCGCGTACGCCGACCTCGAAACCATCCCAGCCGCCAGGCACGCGCAGCCCGGGGCGTTCGGCGATGCCACGCGCCAGCAAGGGTTCTTCGCCCAGCGCGGCGTGCACCTGCTGCAGGTCGGCGTCCAGATCGAATACGCGACGCACGCGGCGCACGATGTCCGGAATCAGGCGCGGATCCACCACGCCCAGCTGCAGGCGCAGCTCTGGGCGCTTCGGGTCGGCGGTGACGCGCAGCAGGGTGGGGCGCTCCGGCGTGCCGAGCACGCGCTGGTAGCTGTCTTCGCCGATCAGTTCGATGCCGGGCAGGCTGCGCTTGCGCAGGAAGGCCAGCATGCGCGGGAAATCCAACGGTGGGCGGTACACCAGACGCAGTACCAGGCAGCCGTCATCGGCGGCCAGCGGCTGGTGCTGGCGACGCAGCGCCGTCGGTGCCATGCCGCAGCCCTGCAGGAACGCGGTATTGAATCGACGCAGGCTGTTGTAGCCGGCGGCCAGCGCAACATCGGTCACCGGCAGCGTGGTCTCGGTCAGCAGCTGCTTGGCCAGCAGCAGGCGATGGGTGGCGTGGATCTGTCCCGGCGTCGCGCCCAGATGTTCAACGAACAGGCGCTGCAGTTGGCGCGCGCTGAGGCCGATCTTCTCTGCGAGATCGGCCACCGGCTGGTCCTGCAGGAAACCGCCATGGATCAGCGCGAGGGCGCGCTGCACGGTCTGCCCGGCCAATGCCTGCTGCGCCTGCGGTGCCAGCTCGGGGCGGCAGCGCAGGCACGGGCGGTAGCCGGCGGCGGCGGCCGCAGCGGCGGTCGGGTAGTAGGTGATGTTGCGCGGCTTCGGTGGCGGTGCCGGGCACACGGGGCGGCAATAGATGCCGGTGCTGCGCACGGCGGTGAAGAACACGCCGTCGAAGCGTGCGTCGCGGGCGAGGCGGGCGCGGTCGCAGGCGGCGGTGTCGAGGGCGAGGGCGGTGTCCATGGCGCCAGTCTAGGCGTGTGCGGGTGGGGATACTCGCCACATTCGGACATGGATGCTGAAGGGGGTTCTGGCAGGGCCGCGCCCTGCACCCGCCGAGGCCAGAGCAACAGCAACAGCGGCTTCCCGCGGGAGGGCGGGGCGGGTCCGGTTGCAGGGGACGCTGCAAGTACGTCCTTGTAAACTCGGTCGCGCCATCCATGGCGCTCACGCCCCTGCAACCGGACCCACCCCGCCTTCGACAGGTTCCTGCGATCTGTCGGAAGGGCATCCCGCTCTGGTAGGTGTCGACCTTGGTCGACACGCTTTCCCAAGGGTCAGAAGGGGTTCAGTGCCGCGCGCTGAATGCGCGCCTCGGACGGGTAGACTGTGGTTCTTGCTCACGTGAAGACTGGTTGCCCGATGTCCGCCAAACTCCGCTGGTTGCCCTTGTTGTGCCTGGCCCTGGCGGGCTGCAGTCAGCTGGAGAATCCGGGCAATGTGACGGCTGCCGACAAGGCGGCGCGGGCGCCAGCCAGCGATGGCGAGAACATGGTGTCGATCAATGCCGCCGACGCACCGCCACCACCGGTGCCGCCGCGCAGCCGGGCGGATCGGCCGTGGCCGCAGGCGCAGCTGGAGAATGGCCGCGCCTGGGTCAGCTGCAGCACGGAATATGCGGGCGATGCCGGCGACGGTGTCGAACTGGAAGGCCTGCAGCGCGAGCAGATCACCCAGGCGCTGGCGCCGTGCGCCGAGCGCGGCCTGATGCGCGTGCGCTACGCCGGCAAGATCAATCCGGGCTTCGCCGAGATGATGTGGCGGTTGGCGGTGGTCGCCGACCAGCAGAAGATCCACAAGCGCATCCTCGATCTGGATTCCAGCGGCGGCCAGGTGGAATCGGCGATCGTCGCCGGTGACAGCATCGGTGAATCCGGCTGGACCATCTGGGTGCGCGAAGGCTCGATCTGCCACAGCGCCTGCGTGTTCGTGCTGGCCGCCGGCGACAACCGCCTGCTGTCGGGCAAGGTCGGCATCCACCGCATGATGCGCATCAGCTCCAAGGCCACCTCACGCGCGGAACTCAACCGCGAGCTGCACGAGGTCTACGACAACGTGAAGGACTATCTGCAGCGCAACGGCGTTGCGGTGGGCGTGGCCGACCTGATGATGACCGTGCCCAACCGCAGCCTGCGCCTGCTCACCCCGGACGAGCTGCGTCAGTACGGCCTGGATGGCACCAATGCGGTGCAGGACGATCTGGAACGGATCAAGCAGATGCGCGCCTGTGGCGATGACTTCGTGCAGCGCAAGGACGCATTCCTGATTGCCTTCGACCAGCAGTGCAAGCGCGAAGGCGCCGACATGGAATCGATCAACAGCTGCGGCCAGGCGTTGAAGCAGCGCTTCGGCTTCCCGGATGCGGTATGCCCGGAAGAAAGCCCGCTTTCGGAGATCGATGTGGCAACGCTGCCACCGGCACCGTCGGAGCCGCCGCCGGTGGCCGAGCAGGCGCCAGTGAACACCGCCGCGCCCGCCGCGCAGGCCGATGCGGCAGCGGTGGAGGGCAACGCTCCGGCACGCTGACAGCGTAGTCACCGTGCTGGCGTAGACTGCAGTTCTCTCCAGAAGACCGGTGGTGTCCATGAAGCGCGTGCTCCTGCTGCTGTCCCTGCTGCCCCTGACCGCATTGGCGCAGGCACCTGCGCCGGCCACGCCCGCCCCGGCACCCGCGCGACCGGCCCCGGCCTCGCCGGCGGCTGCGAAACCGGCCACGGCCGGCGCTCCGGCGTTGACCGCCGCGCAGCAGGCACAGGTGCAGAAACAGGATGCGGAAATGGGCGCGGCTGCAGTGAAGGCGGCGCAGCTGGTTGATGCCAACCGCGCCGGCGAATTGTGGGATGGCGCTTCGGCCGTCGCGCGCCGCGCAGTACCAAAGGCCGCCTTCGTCAGCCAGTTGACCACCGAGCGCACGCGCCTGGGTGCGCTGGCCGGCCGCGGCCAGCCGACCATCACCCGGGTCAAGTACAGCGCTGGTGCCGCGGTGCCGGAAGGGCTGTACATCAACGTCAGTTTCCCGACCCGTTTCGCCAACAGCGCACAGCCGGTGCGCGAGCTGGTCTCGTTCCGATTCGACGAGGACAAGGTGTGGCGCCTGGCCGGCTACAGCCTGCGTGCGTCGGCACCCTGAGGAGATGAACGATGGCAACTGAACTGACGATGCTGGCCTGGTCGGTATTGCTGGGCTTCGTCTACATCTTTGCCACCTCCACCGTGGTCACCCGCGAGCGCGGGATGAAGTGGAATGCCTCGGCACGCGATGGCGATGCGAAGCCGGTCAGCGCGCTGGCCGGTCGCCTGCAGCGTGCGCAGGCCAACTTCCTGGAGACGTTCCCGTTCTTCGCCGCCGCCGCCATCGCAGTGGTGGTGGCCGGTCGCGGCAACGATGCCACGGCGCTGGCCGCGCAGGCCTACTTCTGGGCGCGCGTGGTCTATCTGCCGCTGTATGCCGCGGGCGTGCCTTACGTGCGCAGCCTGGTGTGGCTGGTCTCGCTGCTGTCGATCCTGGCGCTGGTGTTCGCGCTGTTGTGACCCGGGCCTGATCCAGATCAAGGCCGCTCAGGTGCGCGGCGCTATGCTGGCCCGGACTGAATCAACGGCGGGAGGCGCGCATGCGCAGGATGGACGTGGTGGTGGTCGGCGCCGGACCGGCGGGTCTGTGCTTCGCGCGCGCGCTGGCCGGCAGCGGCCTGCAGGTCGGGCTGGTCGAAGTTCAACCGCGCCAGGCCCTGGCCGAAGCCGCCTTCGATGGCCGCGAGATCGCGCTGACCCATGCCTCACGGCAGAGCATGGAGCAGCTGGGGCTGTGGCAGCGCCTGCCGCAGGCCGAAGTCGCTGAGCTGCGCGATGCCAAGGTGATGAACGGCGGCTCGCCGTTCGCGCTGACCTTTGCCAGCAGCCAGGTCGATGGCCAGCCGCTGGGCTGGCTGGTACCCAACCATCTGATCCGCCGTGCTGCATGGGATGCCGTGCAGGACCAGGACGGCCTGGAATTGTTCGACGGGCGCAAGGTGCAGGGCGTGCAGGCCGATGCGCAGGGCCACTTGGTCAAACTTGATGACGGCAGCCAACTTCATGCGCGGCTGCTGGTGGCCGCTGACAGTCGCTTCTCCGCCACCCGCCGCATGCTTGGCATCGGTGCGCAGATGCGTGACTTCGGCAAGTCCATGCTGGTGTGCCGCATGCAGGTCGAGCGCGACCATCACCACACTGCCTGGGAATGGTTCGGCTACGGCCGCACCATGGCGTTGCTGCCGCTCAACGAGGGCCAGGCATCAGCAGTGATCACGCTGCCGCCGCGGCAGATTGAAGAACTGCTGGCGATGGATGAGGTGGCCTTCGGTGAAGCCATCAGCGGTTGCTTCGAACACCGCTTGGGCCGCATGCAGCCAGTGGCCACGCCACAGGCGTATCCGCTGGTGGGTGTGTATGCGCACCGTTTTGTCGGCGAGCGTTCGGCGCTGATCGGCGATGCCGCCGTCGGCATGCACCCGGTCACCGCGCATGGCTTCAACCTGGGACTGGCCAGCGCACAGCGGCTGGCGCAGGGCATCGTCGAGCAGCAGCGCCGCGGTGCCGACATCGCCGCGGCCGGCATGCTGGCCAGCTATCAGCGCGGTCATCGGCTGGCATCGCGTCCTTTGTACGAAGCCACCAATGCGATCGCCAGCCTGTACACCGACGATCGCGGTCCGGCGCGGCTGCTGCGGGCAGCCGGCCTGCGCCTGGCGCAGGGCGTGGCACCGTTCAGGCAGCTGATTGCCTCGCACCTGACCCAGCGCGTGGCCTGAACAGATTCAGATCAGCCGGCGGCCAGCACGCGGATCTGGCTGTCGGCGAATTCGACTACCTGGCCTGCGCGGATCTTGCAGGCCTTGCGCAGTTCGACTTCGCCGTCGACCCGCACCTGGCCGTCACTGATGACCATCTTGGCCTCGCCGCCACTGGTGACCAGGTCAGCCAGCTTGAGCAGCTGCTTGAGTTCGACGTAGTCGCCGTCGAGGTCGAATTCGAGAATCTGCATGGAGCGGGGTTCCTGGGAGAGGGGGCGCAGGCCAGTGGCCGTGCCGGAAGAGGCCGCGTATTGTGCGCCAGCGCGGGGCCTGACAGCACGCGTCCGGAAAGCTGTATGCCTCGTTCAGGATCAATGCGGTATGATTCCGCTCTGAGTGAGTGAAATCTCCTCCGACCGAGCAGCGCCAGGGCACGCGATAAGAAGGGCGCCCAAAGCGCGGACCATCACCTTTTTTATCGCACTGCCAGGAAGACGGCAGTGTCTTTGGAGTTCCCCATGTCCCAAGAATCCCAAGCGCCGCTGCAGTTCGCGCAGCTCGGCCTGTCCGAGCCTGTCATGCAGGCAGTCACCGCCATCGGCTACGAAACTCCGTCGCCGATCCAGGCCGCCACCATCCCGGCGATGCTGGAAGGCCGCGATGTGCTGGGCCAGGCCCAGACCGGCACCGGCAAGACCGCAGCGTTCGCGCTGCCGGTACTGTCCAACATCGACCTGCAGCAGATCAAGCCGCAGGCCCTGATCCTGGCACCGACCCGCGAGCTGGCCATCCAGGTCGCCGAGGCGTTCCAGTCCTATTCGTCGAAGATCCCGGGCTTCCGTGTGCTGCCGGTGTACGGCGGCCAGCCGTACGGCCAGCAGCTGTCGGCCCTGCGCCGTGGCGTGCACATCGTGGTCGGTACCCCCGGCCGCGTGATCGATCACCTGGACCGCAGCACCCTGGACCTGTCCGAGCTGAAGACCCTGGTGCTGGACGAAGCCGATGAAATGCTGCGCATGGGCTTCATCGACGACGTCGAAGCCGTGTTGAAGAAGCTGCCGGAGCAGCGCCAGGTGGCCCTGTTCTCGGCCACCATGCCGCCGCAGATCCGTCGCATCGCGCAGACCTACCTGCAGGATCCGGTCGAGGTCACCATCCAGGCCAAGACCACCACTTCGGCCAACATCCGCCAGCGCTACTGGTGGGTGAGCGGCATGCACAAGCTGGACGCGCTGACCCGCATCCTGGAAGTCGAGCCGTTCGACGCGATGATCATCTTCGCGCGTACCAAGGCCGGCACCGAAGAACTGGCCAGCAAGCTGCAGGCCCGTGGCCTGGCCGCTGCCGCCATCAACGGTGACATGCAGCAGGCCCAGCGTGAGCGCACCATCGCCATGCTGAAGGAAGGCAAGCTGGACATCCTGGTCGCCACCGACGTGGCTGCCCGCGGCCTGGACGTGGAGCGCATCAGCCACGTGCTGAACTACGACATCCCGTACGACACTGAAAGCTACGTGCACCGCATCGGCCGTACCGGCCGTGCCGGCCGCAGCGGCGAGGCGATCCTGTTCGCCACCCCGCGCGAGAAGGGCATGCTGCGCCAGATCGAACGCGCCACCCGCCAGCCGATCGAAGAGATGCAGCTGCCGAGCGTGGAAGCGGTCAACGACAACCGCATCAACAAGTTCACCACGCGCATCACCGAGACCCTCGGCGCCGGTGGCCTGGACTTCTACCGCCAGCTGCTGGAGCGCTTCGAGAGCGAGCAGAACGTGCCGGCCATCGAAGTGGCCGCCGCGCTGGCCAAGATGCTGCAGGGTGATACCCCGTTCCTGCTGCAGCCGCCGGTGCGTGCCCCGCGTGAAGAGCGCGCGCCGCGCGAACGCTTCGACCGTGGTGACCGTCCGGAGCGTGGTGATCGCTTCGACCGCAACGAGCGGGGGCCGCGCTTCGAGCGTGGCCCGCGTCGCGATGACGCCGAAGGTGGTTTCGAGCAGCGTCCGCGCCGTGAGGTTCCGCCGCGCGGTGCGCCGGAGCAGGGCATGGAGACCTACCGTATTTCGGTGGGCCACCAGCATGGCGTGAAGCCGGCCAACATCGTCGGCGCCATCGCCAACGAAGCCGGCCTGGAAAGCCGCTTCATCGGCCGCATCGACATCCACGACGACTTCTCGCTGCTGGACCTGCCGGCGCAGATGCCGTCGGACGTGCTGTCGCACCTGCAGAAGGTCTGGGTGTCGGGCCAGCAGCTGCAGATGCGTGCGCTGGCCCCGGGTGAAGACACCAACCCGGCCCCGCGTCCGTTCAAGCCGCGCTTTGACAAGCGCGGTCCGGGTGGCCCGGGTGGCCCGCGTCGTGGCGGCCCGGGCGGCCCGGGTGGCCATGGTGGCGACCGCGGCGGTGATCGCGACAGCCGCCCGCCGCGTCGTGACGGCTTCAAGCCGCGCGGCCCGCGTAGCTTCTAAGCCGCACCCGCAGCCGTCCGCAACAACGCCAGCCTCCGGGCTGGCGTACAGATAAAGGGGACGGAGGGGATTAAGTCGTAAATGGCAGGCCACGCGCTTATGCCGAAAACGACTTAATCCCCTCCGTCCCCTTTTTCGCATGGCCCACACATGGCCGGTCCTAGGCTGGCCGGGTTCCAAGGTAGGTTGTCACCGCAGCACATTCGGGGGGATCCGGGATGGGTAGAAGTGGCACGGACCAGCAGGGCCGGCGGGTACCGATGACCCGTGGGCTGGGACTGCGATTCGCGTTGTTGACGGGCATGGCGATCGGACTGGTCGCACTGTCCGCCCTGATCCAGGAACTGCAGGCGGCCTCCACCGCCTGGATCGCCGGCCAGGGCTACTGGTCGCGTGGTCAGCAGGAAGCCACCGCTGCGCTCAGCCGCTACCTGGCGCGGCGGGATGCCCAGGACCTGAACGACGCACGCCAGGCCCTGCAGGTGCCATTGGGCGATCTGCAGGCGCGGTTGGCGCTGGAACAGGCCGAGCCGGATGAAGCCAAAGCCAGGCAGGGGTTCCTGCAGGGCGGCAACGCACGCGCCGACATTCCACGGCTGGTGTTCTCCTTCCGCCATGCACGTGACATCGGTGCGTTCCGCGAGGCGACCGCCTTGTGGCGGCAGACCGATGGTGACCTGATGGCGGTGCAGCGCCTGGTCGACGAGCTGCAGCTGCGGCATGGCGAAGGCGCTTTGCCTGCGCCTGTCCGTGATCGCTACCTGCAACAGCTGCGTGATCTGGACCGGCGGCTGCAGGTGCAGGCGCAGGCATTTTCGCAAGCGTTGCTGCGCATGGCCACGATGGTGCGGATCGCGACGCTGGTGGTCGGTGGCCTGTCGGTGTTGGCGATCAGCCTGATGGCGGTGGCCCTCGCGCGTCGCGTCGGCAAGGATCTGACCGAGCACGAAAGCCGCTTCCGCGCCGCCTTCTACCAGGCCAACGTCGGCATGCTCAAGCTCGACACCGAAGGCAAGGTGATCGAAGGCAACCAGGCGATGGCCGATATCCTCGACTACCGACGCGACGTGCTGCTGCAGATGTCGCTCGGCGATCTTTTGATGGAAGGCGAACTGGTCATCGATGGCGTCGGCCGCATCGACTGGGACCGGCAGCTGCGGCCGAGTGAACTGCGCTTCTGCCGCCGCGATGGCAGCCTGGTGTGGGGGCGCTGGAGTGGCACCGGCGTGCGCAGCGCGGGAGGTGGCCTGTCGGTGTTTGCGATCATCGAGGATGTCAGCCAGAACCATGCATTGGCACGTGAGATCGAGCATCACGCCAGCCACGATCCGCTGACCGGCCTGATCAACCGTCGCGAGATCGAGCGGCTGCTGGAACGTTCGCTGCTGCAGGTGCGCAGCGAGGGCGGCACGCATTCGCTGTGCTACATCAACCTGGACCACTTCAAGCTGGTCAACGACAGCTTCGGCCACGCCGCCGGTGATCAGATGCTGCGCAGTTTCGCCGACTATCTGGTGGCTGCGGTACGTGACGGCGACTGGGTCGGCCGGCTTGGCGCCGACGAGTTCGCGGTGTTTCTCGCCCATGCCGGGCAGGACGAGGCCAAGCGCGTGCTGCAGCGGGTGATCCGCAACCTGGGCCAGGCCACCTTCCCGATCAGCGAGGGCAGTCCGCAGCTGAGCTGCAGCATCGGCGTGGTGGAAGTCAGTGCCGATGCGCCGGACGTGAACTGGTTGATGAGTGCCGCCGACAGCGCCTGTTATGCAGCCAAGCAGGCCGGGCGCAACCGCGTGCACTGCTTCAACGAAAACCGCATGGCGCTGGAAGAACGGCGGCAGGAGGCCGAGCGCCTGCAGGGCGTCAGCCTGGCGATGGCCGAGAACCGCATGGTGCTGTATGCACAGCGCATCGCCCGCGTGGGTGATCCGTCCTACCTGCATTACGAGGTGCTGGTGCGCATGCGTGGTACCGATGGCAGCCTGCATCTGCCCGGCCAGTTCATGCCCGCGGTGGAGCGCTATGGCATGGCGGTGGCGCTGGATCGTCATGTGCTCGGGCTGCTGTTCCGCCACCTGCAGGTGTGTCCGGCACACGTGCGGCAGCTGGGCCTGTGCAACGTCAACGTGTCCGCGCAGTCGATCGCCGAGCCGGGATTCCTCGCCTTCGTCTGCGACCTGCTCGAGCGCAACCGCGCGCTGGCCTCCAAGTTGTGCTTCGAGATCACCGAGACCGCAGCGATCAGCAACCTCAGCCAGGCCCGCGCTTTCATCGATGCGGTGAAGGCACGGGGGTGCCGGATGGCGCTGGATGACTTCGGCTCTGGTCTGTCTTCCTTCGGCTACCTGCGCCAGCTGCCGGCGGACATCCTGAAGATCGACGGTGCCTTCGTGCGCGACATGGATACCGACCCTGTCAGCCACGCCACGGTGCGTGCGATCAGCGAGCTCGGGCGCGAGCTGCAGATGGAAGTGGTGGCCGAGTGGGTGGAGACCACGGAGGTGGCCGGGGCACTGACCCGCCTCGGCGTACAGGGCCTGCAGGGCTATGCGATCGAGCGCCCGCAGCCGCTGGAGCGGATGACCCTGGCCGATCTGCGCCCGGTGCGGCTGGTCGCGGTGAAGGGGCCGCCGGCGGCGGGCTGAACGGCGCGGCGGCGACTTTGGTCTACACCTGCGGCGCACGTCCGGCTGCGATAATGCGCGCCAGGGGCGACGTGCAGTGGGCGCGGGCGTAAGCGACAACAGGATGTGGCGTGGGCGGCAGGCAGTGGCAGTACGGAACAGGGGCGGTGCTGGTCGTACTGCTGGCGTGGTTGGCGATGCCGTGGCCGCTTCAGGGCGCCGTGGCCGTGTCGGGCCGCGATTATCTGCTGGTGGGAGGCGCCACCGACGAACCAACGCCACATCGGGCATGCACGCCGCAGATGCTGTCCGGCTCCCGCCAGCACGTGCTGGTACCGGCTCCGCCGGAAGGCTGGTCGGGCCAGCCACAGGCGCTGGACGTGTTCAACGTGTTTGCCGGTGAAGTCCGGGTGCAGCACGGTGACCGCGAGATCTGCGGCAACATGCACGACGCGCGCACCCGCGATTCACGTTTCCGGGCCGGCATCGGCCTGGTGGCGGTACCACCGGCCGGCAGCCATGAGCCGTTCCTGGTCTCTTGGCAGACACCGCTGAAGGCACGTTGGGTACCGACCCTGCGGCTGGGCGCGCCCAGCCCGGTGCAGCAGAACGACACCGCCCGACTGCTGATGCGTGCCGCCTGCATCGCCGTGGCGATCGCACTGGCGCTGTCGGCGTTGATGGCCTTCCTGACCACGCGCGATCGCAGCTTCCTGGTCTATGTCGCCGGCACCACAGTGATGGTGCTGTGGCAGGCCATCCTCGGTGGGCTCAGTGGTTACCCGGAACCCTGGCTGCCGGTGGGGGAACATGGCGCGAGGTGGCTGCTGTCGTTGACCGCGGCCTCGCAGGCGCTGGTGCTACCGGCGCTGTGGCGGCTGAACGGAGGCGACCGCGTGCTGCCCCGATCGCGCCCGGCCCAGCTGCTGGTGTTGTGGACCCTGATGGCGCTGGCCGCGCTGGTGCCGTGGCTGCGCTGGGAGCATCTGGCCTGGGTCGCACAGGGCCTGCAGGTGTCCTATCTGTCCGGGTGCGGCCTGGCGCTGCTGGTCGGCATATGGGCACGCTGGCGCGGCGACCGTTGGTCGCAGGCGGGTCTAGCCGCGCTGGCACCGATGCTGGCACTGATCATCGCCGATGCCTGCGGTGCGCAGTGGCTGTTGGAGTACCGGGTGGAGGCGCTGCAGCTGGCGGTGACCTGGTTGTTGATGATGGCGGCCTACGCCCTGAACCAGCGGCTTGGCCGCCTGCGCCAGCAACGTGACGAGTTGCGCCAGCTGGCCGAGACCGATGGCCTGACCGGCCTGCCCAACCGTCGTGCCGGCCTGCAGCAGCTGGGGCGGCATCTGGAGCGTGTCAACCGCGAGGGAGGGCCGCTGGTGATCGGCTTCCTCGACATCGACTTGTTCAAGGACATCAACGACCGCCATGGGCACGCGGTCGGCGACCAGGTGCTGGTGGCCGTCGCGCGGGCTCTGCGCACGGCGGTGCGCAGCCAGGACGAGGTGGTGCGGATGGGCGGCGAGGAGTTCCTGCTGCTGATGCCGGGCATGCCGCGTGAGGCGGCATCGGCGCGGCTGGACCGCCTTCGCCAGCGCATCACCGAGGCCGGCCTGGCGCTGCAGGTAGCGGGGCTGGAGGTGACCGCCAGCATCGGCCTGGCACAGTGGCGGCCGGGCGAGGATGACCTGGCGGCACTGCTGCGGCGGGCCGACCACGCCATGTACGTGGCCAAGCGCGCGGGTCGCAACCGTGTGTTCGACGGTGAAGAGCTCGATCCGCCCGGCCCGGCATGAGGCGCAGCGGGCGGCGATGCCGGATAATAGGGCGATGACCACCCGACTCAACAAACACATCGCCGACACCGGCTTCTGCTCCCGCCGCGAGGCCGATCGCCTGATCGCCGCCCGCCGCGTCACCGTCAACGGTCACCCGGCCGGCACCGGTGCGGTGGTGGGCGAGGAAGACCAGGTGCTGGTTGACGGCCAACCGCTGCGCGCGCGCGTGGCACGCAAGCCCGGCGCCCGCCGCCACGTCTACATCGCGCTGAACAAGCCGGTGGGCGTCACCTGCACGACCGAAACCTCGGTCAAGGGCAACATCGTCGACTTCGTTGGCCACGAACAGCGCATCTTCCCGATCGGGCGCCTGGACAAGGAATCCGAAGGCCTGATCCTGATGACCAGCAACGGCGACATCGTCAACCAGATCCTGCGTGCCGAGAACGGCCACCAGAAGGAGTACCTGGTGGCGGTGAACAAGCCGGTGACCGATGAGTTCCTGCGTGGCATGGCGCGCGGCGTGCGCATCCACGACCAGATGACGCTGCCGTGCAAGACCTCGCGCATCGCCAAGTTCGGTTTCCGCATCATCCTGCAGCAGGGCCTGAACCGGCAGATCCGCCTGATGGCCGCCGAATTCGGCTATCGCGTAACCCAGCTGCGCCGCGTGCGCATCGACAACATCAAGATCGGCGCGCTGAAGCCGGGCCAGTGGCGCAACCTGACCGAGCAGGAACTGCAGGGCCTGCTGCCGAAGCAGCTGGACTGGTAAACGGCATCTGTAGCGCCGAGCCCATGCTCGGCTGCCCTTTTGTCCGGGTGCAGCCGAGCATGGGCTCGGCTCTACATCGGCTAGACTCCGCAGTGACCTGCCGGAATGTGACGCTGCATGATCAAGCCCGACAAGCCTGCCAACGAAGCCCTTCGGCTCGAGGCGCTGTACCGCTACCGGATCCTTGATTCGCAGCGCGAGAAGTCATTCGACGACCTGGTGGCGATCGCCAAGGCGGTCTGCGGTACCTCGATGGCGGCGGTGACCCTGATCGATGTCGAACGGCAGTGGTTCAAGTCGATCCAGGGCATCGACGCGGCAGAGAACCTGCGCAGCGAATCGATGTGTGGCCACGCCATCCTGCAGCCGCAGGAAATCATGGTGGTCGAGGATGCGCTGCAGGACATCCGCTTCCACGACAACCCGGTGGTGACCGGTGACCCGCACATCCGTTTCTACGCCGGTGCGCCACTGATCAGTTCCGATGGCCTGCCACTGGGTACGTTGTGCGTGTTCGATGCACATCCGCAGCAGCTGCCCAGCGACAAGGCCGAGGCACTGGCCGCTCTGTCACGGCAGGTGATGCTGGTGATGGAGCTGCGCCGTTTCGCGCTCGACATCCAGAAGCACATGCTGGAACGCGATGACTACGAGCGCCTGCTGTCGGAGTACCAGGACGTGCTGCTGGCGCAGAATGCCGACCTGGCCGAGCAGAGCCGCACCGATGCGCTGACCGGTCTGCCGAACCGTCGCGCGATGGCGGTGGCACTGGAAGAGGCGGTGGCGGAGATCGATGGGCAACCGGGAGTGGCCTGCGTGGCCCTGCTGGACATCGATCACTTCAAGCACATCAACGATTTCCAGGGACACGCCACCGGCGACCGGGTGCTGGCCGAGCTGGGCGTGCTGCTGCGCTCGCACTTCGCTGGCCGTGGCATGGCGGCGCGCTATGGCGGCGAAGAGTTCGTGGCGGTGATGCCGGGCACTGATCTGCGCACGGCCGAACTGCAATGCGAGTTCCTGCGCCTGGCGGTGGCAGACCTTCCGCTGGGATTCCCGATCACGATCAGTATTGGTGTGGCCCAGCACCAGCCCGGTGAAAGCGTGGATGACACGCTGGCACGCGCCGACAAGGCGCTGTACCGGGCCAAGGGCAACGGCCGCAACCGGGTGGAGCTGGCGGGCTGAAACATCCCGCCCGGTAGATCCACGCCACGCGTGGACGCTGTGGCCGATTCAATACCGTCGCGTCGCACCCCCTGCGACCTTGGCCAGCCAGCATGGCGCATCTGTTCCCACGGATGCCGACCATGCTGCAGACCCTCGCCATCGCCCACTATCGTTCACTGCATGGACTGGTGCTGCCGCTGAAGCCGTTGAATGTGGTTACCGGCGACAACGGCAGTGGCAAATCCAGCCTGTACCGTGCGCTGCGCCTGTTGGCGGAAACCGCCCAGGGCGGGGTGGCGGCGGTGCTGGCCCGCGAAGGGGGGCTTGGTTCGGCGCTGTGGGCCGGCCCCGAATCCATCGATCGCCGGGTTGCGGCCGGCGAGATCCCGCTGCAGGGCGGGCCCCGGCAGGCGTCGGTGGGGCTGAAGCTGGGCTTCACCACCGACGAGTTCGGCTATGCCATCGACCTGGGGTACCCCCCCCCCCAGCCGTTCCGCGTTTGCGCTGGATCCGCAGATCAAGGCCGAGGCGATCTGGGCCGGGCCGTTCCTGCGCAGCGCCAACCTGCTGGTTGATCGTCGTGGGGCGATGGTGCGGCAGCGCCATTCGCGCGGCTGGGATCTGGTCGATGACCGGTTGTCGCTGTTCGACAGCCTGTTCACCCAGGTCGGCGATCCGCAGCGCATGCCGGAAACCATCGCCTTGCGCGAGTACATCCGTCGCTGGCGCTTCTACGACCATTTCCGCAGCGACGCCCATGCCCCGGCGCGACAACCGGCGATGGCCACGCGCACGCCGGTGCTGCATCACGACGGCCGGGATCTGGCGGCGGCCTGGGTGACCATTCTCGAGGTCGGGGATCCGGTCGCGTTGGCTCGCAGCGTCGATGATGCGTTCCCCGGCGCCACGGTCGGCTTCGAAGAGCTGGACGGTCGACTGGCCCTGCGCTTCCACCAGCCGGGGTTGCTGCGGCCGTTGTCGATGGCCGAACTGTCCGACGGCACGCTGCGCTTCCTGCTGCTGGCCGCGGCACTGCACACGCCACGCCCGCCGCCGCTGCTGGTGCTCAACGAGCCGGAGACCAGCCTGCATCCGGACCTGCTGCCGGCGCTGGCGCGGCTGATCATCGCGGCCAGTGCGCGCAGCCATGTGTGGGTGGTCTCACACGCGAGCCGCCTGATCGCAGCACTGGAGCAGGCGCCCGGCTGTCATTCGCTGCACCTGCACAAGGAACAGGGCCGCACGCTGTTGAGTGGGCAGGGCCTGCTGGATGCCCCGGCATGGCACTGGCCGCAGCGTTGATACAGCCATCCACGCCCGGGGTGGACGCGCTCAATCAGCGATGTTGCGCGCCTCGGCCGTGCCAAGGATTTCCGGATGCTGCACCGGCCTGCGGCGATTGAGCAGCGGATGCAGGAACACTGCGCCGACGATGATCGCCACGCCCAGGTAGAACCATGGGGTGACCTCGTGCTGCTCGCGCAGCAGCACCACCGCCAGCACCACCGCGTAGACCGGTTCCAGGTTGGTCACCAGCTGCACCGTGTAGGCGCTCAGGTGGCGCAGCGCAACCAGGGCCAGGGCGAACGGCAACAGCGTGCAGAACCCGGCCAGCACCAGCAGCAGGATGCCGTCGTGCAGGTCCGGGACCACCCACAATGGGCTGGCCAGCGCAGGCAGCAGGTAGGGCATCAGCGGTGCCAGCAGGGTCAGGGTGAGGGTGCCGGCACCGAGCTCCAGCGCAGTGACCGTAAGGGGATCGGCGTGGCTGACCATGCGCTTGTTGAGCGAGCCGAACACCGCCACCAGTAGCGCCGATATCGCGCCGATCAGTACACCCAGGCGCATGCCATCGGGCACGCCACCGACTACCAGTGCAACACCGGGCAGCACCGCCAGGCCGAACGCCAGTTCACGCAGCTGGAACGGCCGCTTGGCCACCCACGGCTCGATGATTGACGTGAACACCGGCGCCAGCGCGATGCAGGTGGCGGCCACCGAGGCGTTGGCCAGCTTCACCGCGCCGTAGAACGTCAGCCAGTGCAGGGCGACCAGCGCGCCGATGCCGGCGTAGCCTGCCACCAGGCGCAAGGGCAGCGTGCGCAACCCGCGCCAGACCCGCGGCAGCAGGGCCAGCATCGCCGTCACCAGCAGCATGCGCCACCACACCAGCGGCAGCGCGGGCAGGGTGATCAGCTTGCCGAGGATGGCGGTGACGCCCCACAGCAGGACACAGAAGTGGATCTGCCACAGCGCTTTGCGGGTGTCGGGTGTGCTCATCCGCCTATTGTGAAGCAAGCCGATGACCGTAGCGCTATCCGCGTGGGGAATTACCCGGGGGCGTCCGCCCGCCGCTGCAGGGCCATCGCCGCCGCGGGATTGCGTGCCTTGCCCGCGCCGATGCACAGCAGGTACACCTCGCGCGGCTCTGACGGTGCCGGTCCGGCCAGGCAGGGCAGATCGTCCACCGGTTCGCCGCGCGCCCAACGCTGCGCGCGTTCGGCCCAGCGCTGCTGCACGGGCGCCGGCAGGCCCTCGTTCAAGCGGGCCTGGCTGCGCTTGATCCGCGCATAGACGAGGCCGGCACTGACATCGCCATGCAATGGCGCCTCGTCACTGTCTTCGATCACCAGCGCCACGCCGTGGCGGCGCGCGGCGTCGACCAGTGCCGGGCCATGTGCCTCCGCGTTGCGGACCTCCAGCGCATGCTGCAGCGGCACTCCTTGCAGCTGCTTCGGCAGCTGCGCCATCAGGGCGCCCAATGCATCGGCGTCGGCCGGGTGGCGTGGATCGAACTGCCACAGCAACGGGCCAAGCCGGTCACCGAGCGCAATCGCCGCCTGCAGGAAGGGCGCGGCTGCCTCTACGGTGCTGGACAGGTCGCGGCGCTGCACCAGGTAGCGTGGCGCCTTCATCGAAAACCGAAAGCCTTCCGGCGTCTGTGCGGCCCACTGCGCGCACTGCGCCGCGGTGGGCGTGCGGTAGAAGGTGCCGTTGATTTCGATGCAACGCAGGGCACGGCTGGCATGGGCCAGTTCTTCACGCTGCGGCAGGCCCACGGGGTAGAAAACGCCGCCACGCCATTCGGGAAACACCCAGCCACCGATGCCGCAGCGGATCGCGGCCTGTCGGGAGGCCGTGGTCACTGGCCGTGGTCCGCGCGCCACGGGTCGTAGCTGCCGAACCACCACAGATAGCCTTCCGGGTCGGCGCAGGCGTAGCCGCGCCCGCCATAGTCCTGGTCGGCGATGTCGATGACGATGCGGGCACCGGCGGCCTTCGCCCGCGCATAGTGGGCATCGGTATCGGTGACGATCACACAGGCGCTCTGGGTCTGGCGGCCGTCGACCTCATCGGGCATCGCCGCGTGTTCGCTCCATGCGCTCTGATTGCTGGCCGAGCCGAGCATGATCATGCCGCTGCCGAAGGTCAGCTGCGCGTGGAATACCGTATCGCCGTCGGCATACACGGCCTGGGCATGGAAGCCGAAGGCGCGTTGCAGCCAGTCGATGGCGGCCTGCGCGTCGCGATAGCGCAGGCACGGAATGATGGTGGAGCCGTTGCCCGGTTGGCCGTTCCCGCCCATGACACCCCTCCTATGGCACAGGGCAGGGTGCGCCGCAGACCGTTACCATCCCGCGAAACCCCGGTGACGGCCTGCACATGGCCGCCACCCCTGTTCGGAGATCGTGCTGGATGAAACCCTGGATTGGAGGAGCCGTGCTGCTGGCGTGCACGACCATGGCGAGCGCTGCCACCCCGGCGCAGCTGCAGGAGCTGGATGCGACTGTCGAGCGCGTGCGCGCGCAGTTCGACGTGCCCGGCATTGCCGTGGCGGTAGTCAAGGATGGCGAGGTGGTGCTGGAGCGTGGCTGGGGCGTGCGTGAGCAGGGCAAACCGGAGCCGGTGCAGGCCGATACGCTGTTTGCCATCGCTTCCAACACCAAGGCCTTCACCGCCACTTCGCTGAACCTGCTGGCCGAGGATGGCAAGCTGAAGATGGACGACAAGGTGATCGACCACCTGCCGTCGTTCCGCATGTCCGACCCGTTCGTGACCGGCCAGATGACGATCCGCGACCTGCTGTCGCATCGCAGCGGGCTGAGCCTGGGCGCCGGTGACCTGCTGTTCTGGCCGACCACCTCCTACAGCAACGCCGAAGTGGTGGAGCGGCTGGGCAAGGTGCCGCTGAAGGGCGGTTTCCGCGAGAGCTATGCGTACGACAACATCCTGTACGCAGTCGCCCAGCAGGTGATCGAGCATGTCTCCGGCATGAGCTACCAGCAGTTCCTGCAGACCCGCATCTTCGACAAGGTGGGCATGGCCGGCACACGCTACAACGCCGATCATCTGAAGCCGGGCGACAAGGCTGCGGTCGGCCACGCCAAGTACGATTTCAAGGACCTGCGCACCGTTGCACCGCTGACGTGGTCGAACAATGCCGGCGCCGGTGGCATCTATTCCAGTGCGCACGACATGGCGCGCTGGATGCAGGTGCAGCTGGCCGAGGGCAAGCTGGCCGATGGCACCGCGCTGTTCAGCGAGAAGAGCCAGCAGCAGATGTGGCGGATGATCACGCCGCAGTCGATCCCGGCGCCAAGCGTGCCGGAGCTGGCGCCGGCGCGGGCCAACTTTGCCGGCTACGGCGAAGGCTGGAGCCTGAGCGATTTCCGCGGGCAGAAGCTGGTCTGGCACACCGGTGGCTGGCCGGGCATGGTTTCGCGGCTGACCCTGGTGCCGGGCGAGAAGCTGGGCGTGGTGGTACTGACCAACCAGGAAGTGGGCGCGGCGTTCAACGCGATCACCCTGAGCGTGCTGGATGCCTATCTGGGCGGCGAAAAGCACGACTGGGTGGACGCCTATGCCAAGGCCGTGGCCAAGGGCCAGGACAAGGCCGACGAGGCCTGGGCCAAGCACCAGAGCGCGCGCGACAAGGGCAGCAAGCCGTCGCTGGCACTGGCCGGCTACACCGGTACCTTCCGTGACCGCTGGTATGGCGACATGCAGATCAGTGCCGAGGGCAAGGGCCTGCGCCTGCGCTTCATGAAGACCGCGCAGCTGAGCGGCCGGCTGGAGCATTGGCAGCACGACACCTTCATCGTGCGCTGGGACGACCGTTCGCTCAACGCCGACGCGTTCGTGAACTTCAGCCTGGACCCGGACGGCAAGGTACGCGAGGTGCGCATGCAGTCGATCTCCGACCTGACCGATTTCAGCTTCGATTTCCAGGACCTGTTGTTCACCCCGACTGAACGGTAGATGCCGACCTTGGTCGGCATGCGGCACGGCGCCCACCAAGGTGGGCGACTACCAGGGGCGGAGCGGTGATCATCGGCTGGCGTACACATCCGGCGTGGGATACTTCGCCGCTTGCAAGAGGCGAGGGAGTGCAATGTTCCGTTGGTTTGAATCCCTGATTCCGGTGTTCCCGCCCGTGGACGGGCGCATGCCGCCGCGCAAGGTGCTGCCCTTCTACCTGCACTACCTGCGCCCGGTGTGGCCGGTGCTGCTGGCCACGCTCATCGCCGGCCTGCTGCTGGCGCTGGTGGAAGTGGCGATGTTCGATTACCTGGGCCGCATCGTCGACATGGTCGCCGAGCAGCCCGGTGCGGATTTCTTCAAGCGCCACGCCAATGAACTGGGCTGGATGCTGTTCATCACGGTCGTCGCGCGGCCGATCCTGGTCGGCCTGCACAACCTGCTGGTCAACCAGGCCATCGTGCCCGGCCTGAGCAACCGCTCGCGCTGGTTGATGCACAACTACGTGGTGCGGCAGAGCCTGAGCTTCTTCCAGAACGACTTCGCCGGCAGTGTCGCCAACCGGGTGATGCAGACCGGTACTTCGCTGCGCGAATCGGCGGTGCAGATGGTCGATTCGCTCTGGTACATCGTGGTCTACACCGGCACCGCGCTGTATCTGTTCGCGCAGGCCGACTGGCGGCTGATGGTGCCGCTGATCCTGTGGCTGCTGGCCTACGCGGTGATCCTGGCCTACTTCGTGCCGCGCGCGAAGGAACGGGCCTGGATTGCGTCCGAAGCGCGTTCCAAGGCGATGGGCCGCATCGTCGATGGCTACACCAACATTCCCACGTTGAAGCTGTTCGCCCATGGTGGCCGCGAGCAGGCGTACGTGGCCGAGTCGATCCAGGAACTGGCGGTCAAGCACCGCGCGCAGACCCGCATCACCACCGGCATGGACCTGACCATCGCCATCGTCAACGGCTTCCTGATCGTCGGCACCTGCGGGCTGGCACTGTGGCTGTGGAATGGCGGCCACATCACCGTCGGTGCGATAACGCTGGCCACCGGCCTGGTGATCCGCATTCACAACATGTCCGGCTGGATCATGTGGACCATCAATGGCATCTTCGAGGACATCGGCACGGTGCAGGACGGCATCACCACCATCGCCCAGCCGCTGACCGTGCAGGACCGCGAGGATGCGGTGCCGTTGCAGGTGACCCGTGGCGGCGTGCACTTCCAGGACATCCACTTCCACTACGGCAAGAAGGGCGGTGTGATCGCCGGCCTCGACCTGGTGGTGAAGCCGGGCGAGAAGATCGGCCTGGTCGGTCCCTCCGGTGCCGGCAAGTCGACCCTGGTCAACGTGCTGCTGCGCCTGTACGACCTGGAAAGCGGCCGCATCCTGATCGACGACCAGGACATTGCGTACGTCACCCAGGAAAGCCTGCGCCAGCAGATCGGCGTGGTCACCCAGGACACCTCGCTGCTGCATCGCTCGATCCGCGACAACCTGCTGTACGGCCGTCCTGACGCAACCGATGAGCAGCTGCGCGCAGCCGTTGCCAAGGCGCGTGCCGAAGCCTTCATCGATTCGCTGGTGGACGGGCAGGGGCGTCGTGGCTACGACGCGCACGTGGGCGAGCGCGGCGTGAAGCTGTCCGGTGGCCAGCGCCAGCGCATCGCCATTGCCCGCGTGCTGCTGAAGGATGCGCCGATCCTGGTACTGGATGAAGCGACCTCGGCGCTGGACTCGGAGGTGGAAGCGGCGATCCAGGACAGCCTGGATCAGCTGATGGGCGGCAAGACGGTGATCGCGATCGCGCACCGGCTGTCGACCATCGCACGCATGGACCGGCTGGTGGTGATGGATCAGGGCCGCATTGTCGAGACCGGCACCCATGCCGAGCTGATTGCGGCCGGTGGCCTGTACGCGCGGTTGTGGGCGCGGCAGACCGGGGGTTTCGTGGCTGCCGATCAATGATTGCTCTGCTGCTGGCCCTCAGTCTGGCGACCACGGCCGCAGCCACCGCACCGGCACCCGCGGAAGGCGACCAGCTCGAGCAGGTGGTCCTGCTCAGCCGCCATAACCTGCGTGCGCCGGTGGTGGCGTCGGGTGCCTTGGCCAACGCCACTCCGGAACGCTGGCCAGGCTGGGAAGTGGCGGCAGGCGAGCTGACCACCAAGGGCGGCGTGCTGGAGGTCTACATGGGCCGCTACATGGGCCAGTGGCTGCGTCAGGCGCAGCTGTTGCCGGGCTCGGATTGCCCACAGCCGTCTGACTTCCACGCCCATGCCAACAGCTTGCAGCGTACCCAGGCCACCGCACAGTTCTTCGTTGCCGGTGCCTTCCCGGGCTGCCATGTTGCGGTCGAGCAACGCATGCCACTGGGTACGATGGACCCGCTGTTCAATCCGGTGATCCACCGCGATGACGCGGCGTTCCGCGCACGTGCGGTGTCGGCGATGCAGCAGGCGTTGTCCACATCCGATCTGGCACCGGCACTGTCCGTGGTGGAGGAGATCACCCGCTATCCGCAGTCGGCGGCCTGTGCGGGGCGCAGGGATTGCCATCTGATGCCGGCCGACACGACCTTCAGTGCGGAGTCGGGCAGGGAGCCACGCGCTTCCGGCTCACTGGCCCTGGCCAGCGGGCTGGTCGATGCCTTGTTGATGGAGCACTACCAGGGCAGTGGCATCCCGCGCGAAGGTTGGGGTCGGCTGACCACCGAGGCGCAATGGCAGGCGCTTGCGCAGATCCGCAACCGCTACCAGGACATCCTGTTCGGAACGCCCGAGGTGGCGCGGGATGTGGCCGGACCGCTGCTGGAACGATTGGGCGCGCTGTTCGAAGACCCGGCAACGCCGAGGGTGACCCTGCTGGTCGGCCATGACTCCAACATCGGGTCCGTGCTCGCCGCGCTGGGAATCAGCGACTACACCCTGCCAGGGCAGTACGAGAAGACGCCGATCGGCGGCCTGCTGCAGTTCGAGCGTTGGCGTGATCGCCGAAGCGGTGGCGGGCGTTTCCGCCTGGCCTACGTCTACCCGACCACTGCGCAGTTGCGCGATGCGCTGCCGTTGACGGAAGCGCATCCGCCGGGCCGTGTCGTGCTGCCATTGCCAGGCTGCGATCCAGTGGGTTGCAGCAGCGTGCAGTTCCAGCAGCTGCTGCAGCGCGCCCATCGCTGAAAACAAGGGTCTATCGCAGCGGTGTGCGTACGATGCCATGGGTGGCCATCAACGTAAGGTCGCCACCCAGCCGTGGGGAATGGAACGGTCCGCGTGCATGCGCGGCATCAAACAGCCCGCCATCGGGTGAGCGCAGCCGGTAGAACTCGACCCAGCCGCTGGCATGCAGTGGCAGCTGTGCCACACCGGTGTGTTGGTTGAACCACACCGGGTCGTTGCTGCCCCCGATGACCCTGCGGGCAAGCCGGTCAATGGCATGGCCCTTGCTGGCATACCAGTCCTGGCCGCGCAGTCGTGCCAGCTCGGCCATCATCACCAGCGGCGCCAATGCGTAGTCGTGGTAGTGCAGGGCACGTTGTCCTCGGGCCATCTCCAGCGGCAGGCTGCCATCGTCCTGGATGTCATCGATGCCTTTCTGGAATGCCGCGTGGCCGGCCTGCCACAGCGCATCGTCGTCGGTGGCCAGGCCGGTGGCCAGTACGCCCAGGCCGCCCCAGTAGTAGTGGTTGTTGCGGCGCCGTTTCGGGCTGTCCCAGTACGCCAGGTTGGCCCGTGCCAGCTTCTGCAGCCATGGGTCGATGCGTGCTCGCTGCCGGGCATCGGCCTGGTCGTGCACTTTCAGGTAGGCCATGGCCACTGCATCGAGCATCCATTGCCGCATGTAGAACGACTGGTCGTTGTTGACCCGGATCATCTGCCCGAGCATGGCGCCATCGTCGGCCCATGCACCCAGCCACGCCAGCGTGCATTTCGCCGCCGCCGGGTCGCCGTTGCGCAGGTAGTCATCGCTCATGCGCGCCACGTCGGCGGCATAGCGGTCCAGTGGCGCGGTGGCATCCTTGTTCTGCTGCTGCAGTGCCGGGTCGATGACCGAGCCCACCTTGTCGGTGTAGTAGCCAAGAGCGCGGATGTCCGGCTGGCCGGGCGGCGGCGGGGGGCAGGCGGCGAAGGCAGGAGCGGCCGCCAAGGCAGCGGAGAGGAGACCAAGGCGTAGCACCGGGGAGGGCATGGGAACCTGCAGGGACGGGGAGGCGATGCGAACGATGCGCCCGGAGTCGTTTGCCAGCTGTGAGGCCGCACAGGCCCGGTTTGCAAGTATTCAGGGCCGGAGCGGCGCCTGAAGCTCAAGAGTTGGCTAGTCTGTCGTCATCAATTCAGCGGGATGGAGTGGCGATGAGAATCACGGATTTTCTCGTGATGGACGGCGAGGGTGACGAGATCCCTGCTGATCCGCATGGTAACCATGTGGCTTTCAACTGTTTCGAGTGCGGATACCCGGTAGTGGCTGGCTCATTGGAAAACGAGCGTGGCAGTGATGAGGATTGTCCTGCCGCCTGTCGTGGCTGTGGTGCCGAGTACTTCGTAGATCTGCGGCTGAGCTTAAAGAAAATGTACATCCATCTGCTCTGACCCGGCAGCAGCCCAAGCAGGGGCGAACAAAAAAAGCGGCCCGGGTTTCCCCGGGCCGCTCCGCTTCATCTCACACCGTCCCGATCACTCGATCGGCTGGTCCAGCATCAGCTGCCGTGCGAAGCGCACCGGCGGCGCGCCGTAGGACAGCATCTGGTCGTGGTAGGCCTTCAGGTTGAACTTGTCGCCCAGCTTGTCCTGCATCGCCTTGCGGGTATCGAAGTGCTCCTGCGCACCGACGAAGTAGGTCGGCAGCTGCGCCGAGGTCAGCTGCGCGCGCACCCACTTGCCCGAGGCTTCGCTTTCCTGCTGGAACGCGTCGTGGGTCATCAGGTGCATCGCCTTCTCGCGATCCCAGTTGTCCACGTGCACGCCCTGGTCGAGGATCGCGTTGGAGATCGTGCGCAGGTAGAACTTCAGCTGCACCAGGTGGAACAGCGGGTCGTTGTTGAGGTAGCCCTGCTCCTGCATCATGCGCTCGGTATAGACCGCCCAGCCTTCGGCGAACAGGCCCGAACGCAGTACCGCACGCAGGGTGGAGGGGAACTTGGCCGAGTGCCAGCCTTCCAGGTAGTGGCCCGGGGTGCCTTCGTGGATGCTCAGCAGGTGGATCATGCGCGAGTTGTACTCACGCAGGAACGAGTCGACCTGCTTGTCGTTCCAGTCGTCCGGAATCGGCGACACGGCGTAGAAGGTCTTCAAGTTCTTGTCCAGAGGGCCCGGCGAATCGCAGTAGGCCACGGCCACGCCGCGCTGGAATTCCGGCATCAGGATGATGTCCACCGGTGCGTCGGGCAGGGTCATCAGGTCGTGCTCGCGCACGAACGCGGTGGACTGCTCCAGCGCGGCCTTGGCATCGTCGACCACCTTGTCGCGTGCCGGCTTGTCGGCGTAGGCCAGTTCCAGTGCGGCCTCGATCGCCTTCTGCTGCTGCTCGTCGGTCGGCTGGGCCGGCATCTCCGGCGCGCCCGGCTTGTCCTTCAGCACGGTCTGCGCGATGCCGTACATGTCTTCGCGCACGCGCTTGAGTTCGGCGCGTGCACGCTCACCGATTTCCTGGCGCGACAGCGAGGAACTCAGTGCGAACTTCAGCTTCTGGTCGTACTTTTCCGCACCGATGCGGAAGTCGCCCTTGGCATTCGGCACCAGGGTCTTGTCCAGCCAGGTCTGCTGCTCGTCCACGGCCTTCTTCAGGCCGTCGATGGCGGCCTGCAGGCGCTGCTGGTCAGCCTGCGGCAGTTCGCCGATGTGCGGGGTGATGAAGGTATCGACGATGCTGAGGATGCCCTTGTTCTGCTTGGCCACGGTCTCGGCATGGATCTTCGGCACGCGCGCCGGATCCAGGTTCTCGCGGGCCTGGGCGAAGATCGCCGGCAGCTTTTCCATGCGCGCGGTGGCCGACTTCAGGCGCTCCGGCAGCGGCGCGAACTCGCGGGCCATCAGGCCGTAGATCGCGCTGCCGGCGATGCCGTTGTACAGCTGCGGGTCCCACTTGCCGGACTGCAGCACTTCGGCATTCCAGATTTCCGACTGCAGCTGGTTGCGCAGGATCGCCGCGTCCACCTGGTTCTCGCGGCCCAGCTTGGCCACGTCGATCTTGTCCAGCTCTCCCAGCAGCGCCTTGTAGGCGGCCAGGGTCTTCTGCTGGCCGGCGGCACTCAGGTCGTCCAGCTCGCTGTCGTAGCGGTGGTCACCGATCTGGGTGGCGCTGACCGGCGACAGCTGCATCCAGGTGTCCAGGGCGCGCTTGGACAGATCGGCGAAGGCGGCATCGACCGCCGCGTCACCGGCCTGCTGGCTGGCGGCCGGAGTGGAAGCGTTGGTCGGGGCGTCGGCCGGCTGGCAACCGGCCAGGGCGGCGACCAGGGCGAGGGCAAGAAGATGCGGGCGCATCGGCGTTCCTGTACAGGGTCAAACCCCGAGCATAGGGCCCCGGGGCTGCTTTGTCCCCGTGCCATAGGATTACCATGGGCGCAGACAAGGACCCTCCAGCGGAGCGCAGGACATGCAATACCAGGGAAGCTGCCATTGCGGCAGGATCGCATTCACCGTACAGGCCGAGGCGCCGATCAGCGACGTCATCGACTGCAACTGCTCAATGTGCCGCCGCCGGGGCGGCCTGCTGTGGTTCGCCCCGCGCGCGGCGTTCCAGCTGAGCACCGACCCGGCGGACGTGGCGACCTATCACTTCAACAAGGCGCACATCAATCATCACCATTGCCGCGAGTGCGGCATTGCCCCCTACAGCGAGGCGGTGGATCCGCGCAGCGGTACGCCGATGGTGGCGGTGAACGTGCGCTGCGTGCCTGCAGTGAATCTGGCCACGCTGGCAGTGACCTCCTACGACGGAGCCGCACTGTGAGGCCGGTGCGTACGTGGGCGCGCGTGGCAGCGATGCCGGTATTGCTGCTGGCGCTGGCAGCCTGTGCAAAAAATGGTGAGCGCGCGGCCGATGCGGGCGCCACTGCCGCCGAAGCTGCTGTTGCTTCACCGGAAGGCGCATTCCTCGCCTACGAACACGACGTGCAGGTGCAGCTGGAAGCGGGAGAGATCGCACCGCGCATCCAGCAGGTGGCACAGGCCTGCCAGAGCGCGAAGTTCGGTGACTGTGCGGTGCTGCAGGTCGACCAGCGCAGTGGCGAGCAGCCCAGTGGCGAGGTCAAGGTGCGGATTGCACCGAAGGGCACCGAGCCGTTGATCGCGTTGGCCGGTGAAGGGGGCAAGCTGCAGTCACGCAATACGCGCGCCGAGGACCTCGCTCAGGCGGTGGCCGATACGGCACTGACCAAGGCACGGCTGGAGAAGGAGCACGCGCGGCTGCTGTCCTACCAGGATCGCAAGGACCTGAAGATCGAGGACCTGATGGCGATCACCACGCGCCTGTCCGAGATCGAAGCCGGCGTCGAACAGGCCAACAAGGATTCAGCGCAGCAACGTCGACGCATCGATACCCAGCTGGTGACGATCCATTTCGACACCACCTCGGGCCAACGCAGCCGCAGCGAAATCGGTGAGGCGCTGAGCGAGTCGGGCAGCATCCTCAGCACCAGCGTGGCGTTCCTGATCCGCGCGGTTGCCGCGCTGCTGCCGGTGGCGGTGCTGGCCTTGTTCGCGGCCTGGGGTGTGCGGGCGTGGTGGCGTCGCCGCCGTCGCAAGCTACCGCCCAACCTCTGAGGTGAAGGCTGATGCCGGTAGCCTGCCGGCATCAGCCCTCGTCAGTCTCGTACTCGACGAACACGTCCAACTCCAGCGCGAGTTCCTGCACCGCGTCGCGCACCTTCTGCGCGGTGCTTTCATTGCCCACTTCCACTTCCAGCTCATGGATGCCCGGGCCGATGTCATCGGACAGCCCAGCCGAGCTGGAATCGTCGTCGTCCATGTGCGGCATCAGGTCGTCGGTTTCCTCGACATGCTCGATGCCCTCCAGGCCGAGCAGCAGGTCGCTGATGGCACGGGCGTCGTCTTCAGTTCCGGTGATGCGCAGTCGCAGCATGGCCATGGCGTAGGTACGTTGTGGAGTTGCCTTCAGCCTAGCCAGCGCCGGGCAAAGAACGGGTGAGGGTGCAGTCAGGCGCGTGTGGCCGGGCGCCCGAGCAGGCTGTCCGGCAATGCGGGAATCGGTGTGCGTTCGTCCTGCGCCTGCTCCAGCAGCCAGTCGATGAACAGGCGTGCGGCGGGGCTGGGCGGTTGTCCTTCGGCATGCACCACGTGATACGCATAGCGCGCCTTCAGCGCCGGGCCGGGCAGGCGCACCACTTCGTAGCGTTGCATATAGGGCTGGGCGATGTGGGTGCGCGCCAGCACCGCGCCCATGCCATACACCGCTGCACGCATCGCATCGGTGCTGTCGGCGAAGGTGTGCATCGGTGGCAGCGGCGACGGCGGGCGCACGCCCGCGTGGCGGAACCAGTCGCGCCAGCCCTGCGGTGACAGATCGGTCAGCAGCGGCAGGTCGGCGATGCGCGCCGGATCGACCAGCGTTTCGACCCCGGCCAGTGCCGGCGAGGCGACCGGGAACAGGTAGTCATCCATCAGGTGCTGCGCACGCAGGCCGGGCCATTGGCCCAGGCCATAGCGGATTCCCACTTCCGGGCCGTTGTCGTCATAGCGATCCAGCCCGCTGCCGGTATGCAGCTCGATGCGGATGTGCGGGTAGGCCTGGGTGAAGCGCGGCAGCCGTGGCAGCAGCCAGCAGTATGAGAGCGAGCGTAGCGTAGTGACCCGCAACGGCACGCTGTCGGCATCAGGCTGCAGGTGATGGGCGACGGCCGCGACATCGGTGAAGGCAGCGCTGGCGGCATCGGCCAGCTGCCGGCCCTCGGCGGTCAGGCGCACGCCACGGGCGTGGCGCAGGAACAGGCGAACTTCCAGCACTTCTTCCAGACGGCGCACATGGTGGCTGACCGCGCTGGCGGTCAGGTGCAGCTCCTGCGCGGCCTGGGCGAAATTCTGGTGGCGCGCCGCGACCGCGAACACGGCCAGTGCGGGTAGCAGGGAAGGGCGTAGCAGCATGTCGAGCCTCAAACCATATTTGTGGCTGGCAGCGATACTACGCGCTTGTGCGGCGGGCGTCTGCGCCTGATCCTATCCGTCTTGGCGAGGAATTGACGATGTACGGAGGCAAGGCATGAATGCGGTCCCACAGGCGGCCGAGCGCGACTGGCGCACACCGCTGGAATTGACCCTGCTGGGCGCCATCTGGGGCTGCTCGTTCCTGTTCATGCGGGTGGCGGTGCCGTCGTTCGGCCCGTTCGCGCTGGTCGAGGTGCGACTGGTGCTGGGCGCGCTGGTGTTGCTGCCGTTTCTGTGGCGCGCCCGCGCGCAGTTCCCGCCGCGGCGCTGGCTGTGGCTGGCACCGATCGGCCTGATCAACTCGGCGTTGCCGTTCGTGCTGTTTGCTTATGCCGCCGAACAGGCGCCGGCCGCGATCGGTGCGATCTGCAATGCGATGACCGTGCTGTTCGCCGCGCTGATCGCCTTCCTGTTCTTCGGTGAAAAGATCGGCATGCGCCGCGCTGGCGCGTTGCTGGTCGGCTTCGCCGGCGTAGTGGTACTGGCCACGGCCAAGGTCTCCGGCCTGAGCATCGGCACCGCGGTGCTGGCTGGTGCGGCGGCTTCGCTGCTGTACGGCCTGGGGGTGAACCTGGTGAAGCGGCACATGACCGGCCTGCCCTCGGCGGCTGCGGCTGCGGCAACGCTGTCGTGCGCCTCGCTGTGGATGCTGCCGATGGCGGTGAGTCACTGGCCGCAGGCGGCGATTCCGGGCAAGGCGTGGGGCGCGGCGATTGCCCTGGGCGTGGCCTGCACTGGGTTGGCGTTCCTGATGTTCTACCGCCTGATCGGCCGCATCGGCCCGTCACGTGCGTCGACGGTGACGTACCTGATTCCGCTGTTCGGCGCGGCGTTCGCGTGGTTGTTCCTGGGCGAGCCGGTGACGCTGCAGATGCTGATTGCCGGTGCGTTGATTCTGGGTAGCGTGGCGGTGAGTCAGAAGGGCTGAGGCGTTGGCGTTTTGCGCGTGGCGCGTGCTGAAGGTGCTTCATTGTTCATGGGCGTCACTTTTCTTTTCGCGCGAAAAGAAAAGTAACCAAAAGAAACGCGCCGCCAGGTCGCGAGCCGCCGTGCTTCGCACGTCGGTCCCCTGCGCTTCTCGGTGAATCAGGGGACGGTGCCGAACTCGCTGCGCTCAGACATCGGCACCTCTTCGCCCCTGATTCCCCTGCGATGCTCGGCTCGCTCAAGGCGGACCCAAGGTCAAGAGTCACAGCTGCACGACGATGCTTGGTAGTGCCGGGCCGGGCCCGGCGAGCGAAGCGAGCGCTTCTGCCTTTGATCTTGGATCTGCCTTGAGCGAGCCGAGCACCGCAGGTCCGGCGAGGGCGAAGAGGCGCCACGCACTTTTGTAGAGCCGAGCCATGCTCGGCTGCTCTCCGCGCCGTCCCTCGACGGGCCGAGGAGCGCAGGGTACCGGCGCGCAGCGCCGGCTCGCGACCGGCGGAACGTTTCTTTTGGTTACTTTTCTTTGCGTACAAAGAAAAGTAACGCCCATGAACAGTGACGTACCTTCAGCACGCGCAACGCGCAGCAAGCCAGGCTCCTACCGCACCGGCACCGGAATATTGCAGAGATCGATATGCCCCGCCGGGCGCTTGTAGAAATCATCCACGCGATTGCGTCGCGCCTCTACCGTATCGGCGAAGGTCTTCGAATCGGTGCGCAGTACCTGGATCGGTGTGCGCTCGGCCACCGGCACATCGCTGGCACGGCGGATCGACACGATCGGCGTGCGCAGCTTCGGGTCGGTGTAGAAGCCCATCGGCGCCGGGCCGCGCGGCGTCGCGCTGAGCAGTTCCATGCCCTTCAGCACGCGGCCGACCAGGGTGATGTTGCGGTCCAGCTGGCGCGGTGACTGGCCGGTCACCACATAGAGTTCGGCGCCGATGCTGCTGTCTTCCTCGTTGCTGCGGCCGGCGCCGAGCATGCCGTAACAGTGTGCCAGCCAGGCCTTGCCGGCCTGCGGGTCCTGGCCGACCGGGAAGCCGTCGACGAAGCCGGTCTGCGCGGCCCAGCCATCGCGGTCCGGCAGCACGCTGACCTTCAGGCCGGCGCTGGCGCGTTCGAACTCGGCCGGCAGCTTGCGCGCGGCGCTGCCGAACGGCTTGGCCTTGGCCGCGTCATCGGCGTCGGCATCGCCGAACTGCACCACGAAGTTGTCCTGCGAGCGGTAGATGCTGGTGCCGTCCCAGAAGTGCTCGTGGGCGAAGGTCTGGATGTTGGCGACATGGCGCGGGGCGAACTGCGGCGCCAGCTCGATGATCACCCGCCCAGCCGGCAGGTCCATGTACAGCAGGTTGGCCGGGTCCGGGGTGCGCCAGTCGCTGGCGGCCGAAGCGTCCAGGATCTGCTGCGGGCTGCGGTAAGGCGAGGCCGCGCTGGCCATGGCGGGCAACAGGCAGGCCAGGGCGAGGGCGGTCAGGCCAAGGCGACGACGGTGCGGCATGGGAACCCCGGAACATGAACGAGGCTTCGATTCTGCGCGAGCGGCCTGGTCTCGCCAACCGGCACGATGACTAACGACACATTCGCTATACCGAACTTCGCACTACTGTGGACTTCAACGTAGTGGAGGGCCGGTCATGTCCGAGGACGATGTCCACCTGAAGAAGTTCCAGAAGGAGCTCAGCGCCGGAACGGTGTCGCTGGCCCTGCTGGCGGTGCTGGCCCGGGCCGGGGAGCCGCTGTACGGCTATCTCATTGCCAAGGAGCTGGAGCGGGTGGGCGAGGGCGTGCTGAGCGGCAAGCAGAGCGCGCTGTACCCGGTGCTGCGCAACCTGGAGGGCGCTGGGCTGCTGGAAAGCCATGTGGAGCCGTCCAGCAGCGGACCGCCGCGGCGCTACTACCGCATCAATGAACGTGGCCGCGAGGTGCTGGCGCAGTGGCGCCAGGCCTGGCAGGCCACCCGCGATTCCGTCGATTCCGTGTTGGAGGGGGTACCGCAATGAACGACCCGAGCCTGGCAGGCCGAGCCCTGCCCACGACCATCCCGCAGTACCTGGCGCAGCTGCGCGCGGCGCTGGAAGGTGCCGACCCGGCGATGGTGCAGGACGCGCTGTACGACGCCGAGGAGTACCTGCGTTCGGAGCTGGCGGCGCAGCCCGGCCGCAGCGAGGCCGAGGTGATCGCCGACGTTGCCGGCAGCTATGGCGCGCCGGACGAAGTGGCCGAGATCTACCGCGAGACCGAAGTGACGGTGAACCGCGCGCTGCGTACGCCGCGTGCGGATACCGCACCGGTGCTGCGTGCGGCGGCCGAAGCCAGTGGCTTCGAGCCAGCTGCACCGCTGCCGGTGCCGGTGCAGCGCTCGCTGCTGGCGCGCTTCTTCGGCGTGGTGACCGATCCGCACACCTATGGCGCGCTGTTCTACATGCTGCTGTCGCTGGCCACCGGCATCTTCTTCTTCACCTGGGTGGTCACCGGCCTGTCGCTGTCACTGGGCCTGCTGATCCTGATCGTCGGCATTCCGTTGACCGTGCTGTTCTTCGGCTCGGTGCGCGGGCTGGCGCTGCTGGAAGGACGGCTGGTGGAAGCGCTGCTGGATGAACGCATGCCGCGCCGCCCGCGTTACACCGACCGCAGCCGCACGTGGCTGCAGCGCATCGGCGACATGTTCACCGATGGCCGCACCTGGCTGACCCTGCTGTACTTCGTGCTGATGCTGCCGCTGGGCGTCATCTACTTCACCCTCGCGGTGACGTTGCTGTCGCTGTCGCTGAGCCTGATCTGGGCACCGGTTGCGGCCATCTTCAGTGGCGACATCCCCGGCATCTACATCAACGACGTGAATGTGCTGCCGATGGCGGCCTCGCCGCTGGTGGCGATCGTGGTTGCTGCTGTCGGCGCGTTGTTGCTGCTGCTGACGATGCATCTGGCACGCGGCATCGGCAAGCTGCATGGGCTGATCGCCAAGAACCTGCTGGTGCGGTTGTAAGCGGAAATCCACGCTTTGGTGGGCTTCGCTTTGGCAGGTGCCAACCTTGGTTAGCACCATCCATCAGATACCGGGATTCATGGTAGAGCGCCAACCAAGGTCGGCACCCACCAGAGGCGAGTTACCCCGCCTTTCGGCGCAACGGGGTGACGTTGCTCTTCTTCTTCGCGGCCTTCGCCGCCGGTGCTTCGGCATGCGCGGCGAAGAAGTCGCGCACCTTCGGGTACACCACTTCGCGCCAGCGACGGCCGCTGAAGATGCCGTAGTGGCCCGCGCCTTCGACGATGAAATGCTCGCGGCGGTCAGCGTCGATGCCGGTGCACAGCGCCTGCGCGGCTTCGGTCTGGCCGAGGCCGGCGATATCGTCCAGCTCGCCTTCGATGCTGAGCAGCGCGGTATCGCGGATCGCCGACGGATCGACCTTCTCGCCGTTGACCACCCACTCGCCACGCGGCAGCAGGAAGTCCTGGAACACCACGGAAATCGTATCCAGGTAGTACTTGGCCGGCATGTCCAGCACCGCGTTGTACTCGTCGTAGAAACGACGGTGCGCGTCGGCGTCTTCCAGGTCGCCCTTGACCAGGTCGGTGTAGAAATCCCAGTGCGAGCTGAAGTGGCGGCTGGGGTTCATCGACAGGAAGCCGGCGTGCTGCAGGAAGCCCGGATACACGCGACGGCCGGCGCCGGGATAGCTGGCCGGCACAGTGTGGATGACGTTGTTCTCGAACCACGACAGCGGGTTCTGCGTGGCCAGGTTGTTCACTGCGGTCGGGCTGCAGCGCGCATCGATCGGGCCACCCATCATCACCAGCGTGCGCGGCGTCGGCTCGCCACGGCTGGCCATCAGCGAAACCGCAGCCAGTACCGGTACGGTCGGCTGGCACACGCTTACCACGTGCAGGCGCTCCACGCCGAGGTGGCGGATGAATTCCTGGATGTAGGCGATGTAGTCGTCCAGGCCGAATTCGCCTTCGCTGGCCGGCACCATGCGCGCATCCACCCAGTCGGTGACGTACACGCGGTGGTCGCGCAGCAGCGTGCGCACGGTATCGCGCAGCAGCGTGGCGTGGTGGCCGGACAGCGGCGCCACCACCAGCACGAACGGCTGGTTGAGCATGGTGTGCAGCTGGTCGGCTTCATTGCTGTGGCGCTTGAAGCGCAGCAGCTTGCAGAACGGCTTGCTTACTTCCTCGTGCACGACGATCGGCACGCGTTCGCCATCGACGTCGATTTCGTTGATGCCCCACTCGGGCTTCTCGTAATCCTTGCCGATGCGGTGGAAGAGTTCATTGACCGCCGCCAGGCGATCAGCGCCGGGCATCTGCGACCACCAGTGGCCCTGGTTGGCGAAGAACCTGGCGTTGGCCTGGGCCTGGTGCACCCAGGGGGCGAGCAGGTTGCGGGTCAGTTCGTGCAGTTGATAGAGCATGACGACCGAATATGTATGGTCATATGTTGCCGCGCAGCATATCCCATCCGGGTGTCCCGCAGGTTAAGTTCGCTGAAAATAATGAATCCGGATTCACATCCGTTCCAGAGCCGCCGTATCGCCTGCCAGAGCGGGGCCGAGCCAGCAGTGTGACCCTACCGGCTGCAGGCCCTGCCGGGCCAGCGTGCGGCGGTACCAGCGCGCTGGGCGGGCCTGGAAGCCGTCGTGGTCGCCCTCGAACGCATCCTCGGCGGCGAAGGTCTCCAGGAAGGCCACGCCGCCGGTCAGCTCGGCCACGCCGGCCAGTCCTGCACGCAGCTCGCGGTCGGGCACGTAGTGCATCACGTCCGAGCAGATCAGCAGGTCGACCGGGGCACAGGGCCGCAGCCAGGCGAAATCGCCGAAGCGGGCCATGTGCAGGTTGCGGGTCCTGCCGTAGCGGCGCACAGCGTACTCGCTGCTGTCGAAGCCGAGGTATTCGACCTTCGGACGCAGCTTCAGCAGGGGCGCGCGCCAGGCGCCTTCACCGCAGCCGATGTCCAGCACACTGCGGATCGGCCGCTCCAGGTAGTACTCGGCACTGGCCACGGCCAAGGCGACCTTGCGCGCCAGGCGGGCGCTGCCGCCGATGTCGGCACGGCGGTACCAGCGTTGGAAGTAGGCGGCGTCGTAGGTCTTGTCCATGGGCGGTGCGCGATCGGGAAAACGGCGCCTATCGTACGGTGTTGCGACGCGCCATGCGTCGATGTGTCGCGGCGTGCGTGCCTGCAGCGGCTTCGCCACGGCATGCGAGAATGGCCGCCAACCTACGCCAGCCGCCGGAGCGAGCGCATGCAGAGCTACTACTGGGTCAAGACCTTCCACATCGTGTTCGTGGTGGCGTGGATGGCCACGGTGTTCTATCTGCCGCGTATCCTGGTGAACCTGGCCGAGACTGCAGGCCAGCCGGCGGTGACCGAGCGCCTGCAGCTGATGGGCCTGCGCCTGTACCGCTTCGGCCACTCGATGTTCGGGCTGGCATTCCTGCTCGGTCTGGTGCTGTGGCTGGGCTACAAGGTCATCCCCGATTTCCCGACCATGGTCGCGCCCGGCGGCGCCGGCTGGCTGCACGCCAAGCTGGGGCTGGTGGTGCTGCTGTTGGTGTACTTCGGCTGGATCGGCCGCCTGCTCAAGGGCGTGGCCAAGGGCAGGGCGCTGCCGTCGTCGCGCGCGCTGCGCTGGATCAACGAGATCCCGCTGCTGGCCTTCATTCCGATCGTGTGGCTGGTGCTGGCCAAGCCTTTCTGAGATCCCGCGCGTTCGAACATGTCACTTTCTTGCTCGTGCAAGAAAGTAACCAAAGAACACGCCGCCGAACGCGAGCAGGTGCTGCGCACCGGTTACCTGCGCGTCTCGGTGAATCAGGGGACGGCGCGCAGAAGTCAGCCGACTAACAGTCGGCTCTACAGAAGCAGTGGCGCCTCTTCGCCCCTGATTCCCCTGCGATGCTCGGCTCGCTCATGGCGGACCCGAACGTCAACGGCCGCAGCTGCACCCAGCAGGTTCACACCATGCGGATAAGCTGTGCGAGGTACAGACAGAAAAAGCCGGGCATCTGCCCGGCTCTTTTCTTGTCCGACTCAGGTAGTGATCAGGCCGCTTCGTACGTGCCGTAGCTGCGCAGGCGCGCGTAGCGCTGTTCCAGCAGCTGTTCGGTGGACAGCTTGTCCAGCGCGTCCAGTTCGTTCAGCAGCACCGCTTTCAGGCGCTTGGCCATCTGCGTCGGGTTGCGGTGGGCGCCGCCGGTCGGCTCGCGCACGACCTTGTCGACCAGGCCCAGGCTCTTCAGGCGCGGGGCGGTCAGGCCCAGCTGTTCGGCGGCGTCCTTGGCCTTGCCGGCGTCCTTCCACAGGATCGAGGCGCAGCCTTCCGGGGTGATGGTCGAATACACCGAGTATTCCAGCATCACGGTGCGGTCGCCCACGCCCAGCGCCAACGCGCCGCCGGAGCCGCCCTCACCGATCACGGTGCAGATGATCGGCACCTTCAGCTCGGCCATCTCGATCAGGTTGCGCGCGATCGCTTCGGACTGGCCGCGCGATTCGGCGTCGATGCCCGGCCAGGCGCCGGCGGTGTCGATCAGGGTCAGCACCGGCAGGCCGAAGCGCTCGGCCATCTTCATCAGGCGCAGCGCCTTGCGGTAGCCCTCCGGCTTGGGCATGCCGAAGTTGCGCTTGATCTTTTCCTTGGTGTCGCGGCCCTTCTGGTGGCCGATCACCATCACTGCACGGCCGTTGATGCGGGCCAGGCCACCCATGATCGCCTTGTCGTCGGCGAAGGCACGGTCGCCGGCCAGCTCCTGGAACTCATCGAACATGACGCGGAGGTAGTCGGCGGTGTACGGACGCGACGGGTGACGGGCCAGCTGCAGCACCTGCCACGAGGTCAGGTTGCGGAAGATCTGCGCGGTGCGCATGCGCAGCTTGTCCTGCAGCGCGTGCACTTCCGCCTCGACATTGACCGCCGGCCCGGCACTGGCGTTGCGCAGTTCCTGGATCTTGGCTTCCAGGTCGGCGATGGGTTGCTCGAAGTCGAGGTAGTTCGGATTCATAGGAAGCCGTCGTGTAAAGAAGAGGGGAATTCTAGCCGAATGCGTGCAAACCACCCGTACGCCTTCGTCTGGAAGGCGACGGTAGCGCAGCCGGGCGGGGCGTGCCAGTCAGCTCAGGGCACCACCAGCGCGCTGCGGCCCATCAGCTGGCTGCGCTGGGAAACGAAGTCGTTGTAGGCCTCGTTGGCTTCACGTCCCAGCCCGCTGCCCAGGGTGGCGGTGGCCGAGGTGAAGGCCATCTGCGCGGCGAAGTCCTGCTTGCGCAGAGCCTTCTGTTCATCGGCGGTGGTCGCCTTCAGCCAGCGCGCATAGACCTCGCGCAGCGGCGCGGCATGCGCCTCGAAGGCCGGCACCAGCGCCGGCAGGCTGGCCGGGGCCGGTTCCAGGCTGAACGCCGGGGCCACGTAGCCGGCCGGCTGCTCGCGCTTGAACGCGCCGGGCTCGCCCATGCCTTCTTCCACGTAAGCGATGAAGTCCGGCGCGGTGAACACCTTGGCCACGATCTGGCCACCGCTGGCGTCGACGTGGGCCACCACCTTTTCCTTCGGGAAGGGTTCGCGCACGCCGTAGGTCCAGGTCTTGTCGATGAACAGTTCGTGGCTCTTCTCGAACGGGCCTTCGAAGTCGACACCGCCCAGCTCGATGCCGGCCTTGCCGGTGCCGAAGTTCTTCAGCTTGCTCTCGTCGGTGACATAGATCTCGCGGGCGATCACGTACTCGCTCAGGGTCGGGTTGATCAGGCCGCCACGACCGTCCACGTAGACGATGAAGCGCACGTCGCCGAGCTTGTCGGTGTGCAGGCGATGCTCGCCCACGGCCAGCGAAATCGGGCGCGAGCCCTGTGCGGCGACCGGCAGGTCCTTGCCATCGATGCTCAGGGCCAGCGGCGCATCGGTCGGGTTGTCGATCTGGAACTCGACCTTCGAGGGCGAGCAGGCGGCCAGGGCCAGCGCGGCGGCGAACGGGAACAGCAGGGTCTTCATTGGCAATCGTCCTTGATGACTGGAACGGGAAATACAGGAATACGGAGGAGCCGACCTCAGCTGGCCCACGGCGGGCTGTAGCGCACCTTCAGTGTGCGCACGGCGGGATCGGCGCGCAGTGCCTCCATCAGCTTGGAATCGATGCGCACCGCGCTCTGCCCGGACACATCGAGCATGCCGGCGACGCCGCCGTGCGGACCCTTCAGCAGCAGGTCCAGGCGCAGCGGCGTGCGCCCCGGGCGATGGCGGTCAAGCAGGGCATCGATGCGCTCCCAGACCGGGCGCTGCTGGCGCAGGTCCAGGCGCAGCGACAGGCGCGTGGCGTAGTTGGCGCAGACTTCGTCGAAGTCCCAGCACTGGCGGATGCGCAGCGCGAAGCCGCCGTTGAATTCGTCCTCACGCAGGCCACCCTTGACCACCAGGATGCGGTCCTTGGTCATGAGGTGGCCGAACTCGGCCATCGCGTCGGAAAACGCGCTGCACTCGACGCGACCACGGCCGTCCTCGAGCTGGATGAAGATCTGGCTCTCGCCCTTGCGGCGCACGCCGACCACCTGGCCGGCCAGCACGGTCTGCACTTCCGGGCGCCAGCGCTTCTCGCCACCACCACCGCCGCCACCGCTGTTGGCGCTCCAGATCTTCTCCACCGAGCCCAGGTCGTTGCCGACCAGGTCGCGCACATCGTCGCGCCAGGGATCGAACGGGTGTCCGCTGAGGTAGAAGCCCAGTGTGTCGCGCTCGCCGTTCAGGCGCTGCAGCAGCGGCCATTCCTCGGCTTCGGGCAGGTCCAGCTGGATCGAAACGGTGCTCGGATCGGGGCCGCCGAACAGCGAGTTCTGGCCCGACGCACGTTCGCGCGCCATCTGGTCGGTAGCCTTGATCACCTCCGGCAGCTGCAGCATCAGCGAGGCACGGTTGCGGCCGAGCTCGTCCAGCGCACCACAGTTGATCATCGCTTCCAGCGTGCGCCGGTTGAGCTTGGCCGAGCCGACGCGGGTGCAGAAGTCGAGCAGGTCCTTGAACGGGCCGCCCTTCAACCGCTCTTCGACCACCGCCTCGCAGGCCCCCTGGCCAACGCCCTTGATCGCACCGAGGCCGTACTGGATGGTGTCCGGTGTCACCGCTTCGAACATGAAGGCGGAGTGGTTCACCTTGGGCGGCAGCACGGTCAGGCCGAGGTTGCGCACCTCATCCAGGAAGCCGACCACCTTCTCGGTGTTGTCCAGGTCCGAGGACAGCGTGGCCGCCATGAACTCGGCCGGGTAATGGCGCTTCAACCACGCGGTCTGGTAGCTGACCAGCGCGTAGGCGGCGGCGTGCGACTTGTTGAAGCCGTAGCCGGCGAACTTCTCCATCAGGTCGAAGATCGCGTCGGCCTTGGCCTCGTCCACGCCGTCCTTGGCCGCGCCTTCGCGGAAGATCTCGCGGTGCTTGGCCATTTCGGCCGGCACCTTCTTGCCCATCGCGCGGCGCAGCAGGTCGGCGCCGCCCAGCGAGTAGCCGCCGACGATCTGCGCCATCTGCATCACCTGCTCCTGGTACACCATGATGCCGTAGGTGTCCTTCAGGATGGCTTCGGTGCGCGGATCGGGATAGATGATTTCTTCCTGGCCGTGCTTACGCGCGTTGAACGAAGGAATCAGGTCCATCGGGCCGGGGCGGTACAGCGACACCAGTGCGATCAGGTCTTCGAAACGGTCGGGGCGCGCGTCCTTCAGCAGGCGGCGCATGCCCGAGGATTCGAACTGGAACACCGCGCCGGTATTGCCGTTGGCGAAGATGTCCTTGTAGGTGGGCGTGTCGTCCAGCGGAATCGCGGCGATGTCCACCGGCGGAATGCCGGCGCGCTCATGGCGCTTGTTGATCGCCTTCACCGCCCAGTCGATGATGGTCAGCGTGCGCAGGCCCAGGAAGTCGAACTTCACCAGGCCCACTTCTTCCACGTCGTTCTTGTCGAACTGGGTGACCGGGTTCTTGCCCAGGCCGTTCTCGTCGTGTTCGGCGTAGAGCGGGCAGAACTCGCTCAGCGGCTCGGGCCCGATCACCACGCCACCGGCGTGCTTGCCGGCGTTGCGGGTCAGGTCTTCCAGCTGCAGCGCCAGGTCGATCAGGTCGCGGACGTCGTCCTCGGTCTCGTAGCGCTGGATCAGTTCGGCCGAGGCCATTTCCGAGCTCGGGCCTTCCTTGCCCTTGCCCAGCGCATCCTTCAGGTGGATGCCGAGGATGTTCGGGATCAGCTTGGAGACGCCGTCGACCAGGCCGTACGGGAAGCCCAGCACGCGGCCGGAGTCGCGCACCACTGCCTTGGCGGCCATGGTGCCGTAGGTGATGATCTGGCTGACGCGCTCGCGCCCGTACTTGCGCGCGACGTAGTCGATCACCTCGTCGCGGCGGTCCATGCAGAAGTCGATGTCGAAGTCGGGCATCGACACGCGTTCCGGGTTCAGGAAGCGCTCGAACAGCAGGTTGTACGGCAGCGGGTCCAGGTCGGTGATCTTCAGCGCCCACGCCACCAGCGAACCGGCACCCGAACCACGGCCGGGACCGATCGGAATGCCCTGGTTCTTGCCCCACTGGATGAAGTCGGCAACGATCAGGAAGTAGCCCGGGAAGCCCATCTTGATGATGGTATTGAGCTCGAACTCCAGGCGTTCGAAGTACTCCTCGCGGGTCTTGCCCGGCGCCAGCGGATTCTTCTCCAGGCGCTCTTCCAGGCCGTCGCGCGACATCTTCTGGATCCAGGTGTCCAGGGTCTCGTCGTCGGGCACCGGGTAGTTGGGCAGGAAGTAGGTGCCCAGCCGCATCTCGATGTTGCAGCGCTCGGCCAGCGCCAGCGTGTTGTCGATCGCATCGGGGATGTCGGCGAACAGCGCGCACATCTCCTCGGCCGACTTCAGGTACTGCTGGTCGCTGTACTCGCGCGGGCGCTTGGGGTCGTCCAGTACGCGGCCGGTGGAAATGCACACGCGCGCTTCGTGCGCGCTGAAATCGGTGGGTGCCAGGAAGCGCACATCATTGCTGGCCACCACCGGCAGGCCACGCTGGCCGGCGGCCATCAGCGCGAACTGGTTGAACGTTTCCTCGCCCTCGCGGCCGGTGCGGGTCAGCTCCAGGTGCAGGCCATCGCCGAACACGCGCTGCCAGTCGGCCAGCTGCTGCTCGGCCAGTTCATGCTTGCCGTCCAGCGCCAGGCGCCCGGCCAGGCTCTGCCGCCCGGCCAATGCGAACAGGTTGGCGTTGCCGGCCTTCAGCCAGTCCGGGTGCACGGCCACGCCGCCCTCGGGGCGATGGCCCTCCATCCAGGCGCGGGTCAGCAGCCGCGACAGGCTCAGGTAGCCCTCGCGGTCGCGGCACAGCAGCGTCATCCGCCACGGGTCCTGGCCCTCTTCGGCGATCAGCACGTCCGCGCCGGCGATCGGCTTGATGCCTACGCCTTCGGCGGCCTTGTAGAACTTGACCAGCGCGAACAGGTTGTTGAGGTCGGTCACCGCCAGCGCGGGCAGCCCCAGCTCGACCGAGCGCGACAGCAGGTTGGCCTGCTTGGCCTTCTTCGGGTCCGCCTGGTCCGGTTTGGCCGGCACACGGATGGTGGAGTCCGCCAGCGAGAACTCGGTGTGGACGTGGAGATGTACGAAGCGGGAGTTGGACATGCCGGACCAGGTTGGAGCGCGCGGGCCCCGGGTGCTGACGGGGAAATCGTCGCCGGGGTCGGGAAGCGCTGGAGTGCCCGGTCAGGGTAGCGAGGGCAGGGGGTTGCGACAAGGCTTGACAGGGGCACGGCGTGGCGCCGGATTCAGGCGTGCGGGAGGCCGCCTTCTGTAGAGCCGAGCCCATGCTCGGCTGCTGTGGACAGCCGAGCATGGGCTCGGCGCTACAACTCCAGCAGGCTCAGGCGATGGCCGCGACAGCCGGCGGCGTTTCCAGGTACTCGCGCACCGGGGCGAAGCTGCGCCGGTGCTCCATGCAGGGGCCGTGCTCGCGCAGGGCGGCCAGGTGGGCCGGGGTGCCATAGCCCTTGTGCTGTTCGAAACCGTACTGCGGGTGGCGGGCATGCACGTCCTGCATGTAACGGTCGCGCGAGACCTTGGCCAGGATCGAGGCGGCCATGATCGCGCGATCGATGCCATCGCCGCCGACCAGCGCCTGTGCCGGCAGTACCAGGCCCTTGGGCACCACGTTGCCATCGATGCGGGCGAAGCCGGCCACGTGGGCCACCGCAGCAACAACATCGCGCATGCCCTGCAGGGTGGCCTGGTAGATGTTCAGGCGGTCGATGGTGTCCACGTCCACCAGCACCACGTGCCAGGCCAGGGCACGTTCGATGATGCGGTCATGCAGCTGCTCGCGGCGGGCCGCGGTGAGCTGCTTGGAATCGTCCAGGCCATTGATGCGCGGCCGGGATGGATCGAACACCACGGCGGCCACCGCCACCGGCCCGGCCAGCGGACCCCGGCCGGCTTCGTCGACGCCGGCGACCAGGCGTTCTGGCTCGACCACGGCTGCGCCGTCGAACAGGGCAAGGCTGGCCGCTGCGGCGTGGCGGCGGCTCATGCCTGGGCCTGGTTGCGCATCAGCAGCTCGCCGACGGCATCGGCGGCGCGGGCCGAGGCGTTGCGACGCAGGCGCTCATGCAGGCGCGCGTAGGTGTCCTGCAGGTCGGTTACCCGTTGTGGGTGGTCGAACCACTGCTGGATGGCCGCAGCCAGCTTGTCCGGCGTGCAGTCGTGCTGCATCAGTTCCGGTGCCAGGTCCTGGCCGGCCAGGATGTTGGGCAGGGCGAAGCGGTCGACCTTGATCAGGCCGAATGCCTTGACCAGACGGTAGGTCAGTTCATTGACACGGTAGCCGACCACCATCGGTCGCTTCACCAGCATTGCCTCCAGCGTCGCGGTACCGGACGCCAGCACCACCACGTCGGCGGCGATCATCGCGTTGCGTGCCTGGCCGTCGAGCACATGCGAGTACGCAACCGGCAATGCAGAGCGCGACAGCTGCTCTTCGATCAGGCGCTTGCAGGCGGGGTTGGCGGCAGGCACCACCACGTGCAGGCCCGGGATGCGTTCGGAGACCTGCCAGGCCGCCTCGAAGAACGGTTCACCGAGGCGCGAGATTTCGCCCAGGCGGCTGCCGGGCAACACCGCCAGCACCTTGGCCGAGGTCGGTAGACCGAGCGCGGCGCGCGCTTCCTCGCGGTTGCCCTGCAGCGGGATGTCATCGGCCATCGGATGGCCGACGAAGCGCGCGTCGATGCCGTGCTTGGCATAGATCGGCGGTTCCATCGGGAACAGGCACAGCACCAGGTCGGCGCTGCTGCCGATCTTCTCGGCGCGCTTCTCGCGCCAGGCCCAGACCGAGGGGCTGACGTAATGCACGGTGCGTACGCCGCGCTGCTTCAGCCAACGCTCGATGCCCAGGTTGAAGTCGGGCGCGTCGATGCCGATGAACACATCCGGCTGCCAGTCCAGCGCACGCTGCCGGAACGCCGAGCGCAGCTTGAGCAGGCGCGGCAGGTGGCGCAGTACTTCGGTCAGGCCCATCACCGCCAGCTCGCTGGCATCGTGCCAGGTCTGGCAGCCGGCGCTGCGCATGGCATCGCCACCGATGCCGGCGAACTCGGCATTCGGAAAACGCGCTTTCAGTTCGCGTACCAGGCCCGCACCGAGCAGATCGCCGGAGGCTTCGCCCGCCACCAGCGCTATGCGCAACGGACGCTCGCTGAGCACCCGCTGCGCGGGGACGCTGCCGGCCATCGAGGCCAGCGGAATCACGGCGGCGCCGGCCGGCGCCTGGCCGGTCATGCTGCTCATCGCAGCAAGGGCCTCTCGGCGAGCTCGATGAAGTCCAGCATCGCCTTCACGTCATCGCTGTCACGCGCCTGTTCTGTCAGCTGCACCTTGGCTTCGGCCAGCGGCAGGCCCGCCACGTACAGCGTCCGATAGGCACGCTTGATGGCGGAGATACGCTCGGCGTCGAAGCCGCGGCGCTTCAGGCCTTCGCTGTTGATGCCGCGCGGGCGGCCCAGCGAATCGGTGCCGACCATGGTGAAGGGCGGCACGTCGCCATTGGTCAGCGCACCCATGCCGAGGAAGGCGTGGGCACCGATGCGACAGAACTGGTGGGCGCCGGCGAAGCCGCTGATGATCACGTAGTCGCCTACGGTCACGTGGCCGGCCAGCGTGGTGTTGTTGGAGAACACACAGAAGTTGCCGACGTGGCAGTCGTGCGCCACATGTGTGTAGGCCAGCATCCAGTTGTCGTTGCCGATGGTGGTGATGCCGCCGCCGCCGCCGGTGCCGCGGTTCAGCGTGACGAACTCGCGGAACACGTTGCGGTCGCCGATCACCAGTTCGGTGCGCTCGCCGCCGAACTTCTTGTCCTGCGGTTCGCCACCGATCGCGGCATGGCCGATGAAGCGGTTGTCGCGGCCGATCCGGGTCGGGCCGTGGATGCTGCAGTGGGGGCCGACCACCGTGCCGGCACCGATTTCCACATCGGCCCCGATCAGGGTGAAGGCGCCCACCTGCACGTCATCGGCCAGGCGCGCGGCCGGGTCGATGACGGCGGTCGGGTGGATCCGCGGTGCGTTGTCAGTCATTCCTGCCTCCAGTGGATCAGCCCTTGGCACCGGCGCACATGACTTCGGCCGAGGCAACGACTTCACCGTTGACCTTGGCTTCGCCGTAGTACCAGCCCATGTTGCGGATCAGACGCTTCATCTGCACATCGAGCATCAGCACGTCGCCGGGCACGACCTGCTTGTTGAAGCGGGCGTTTTCCACCTTGACCATGTAGAACAGCTTGGACTGCGCATCGCGGCCAAGCGTGAGCTGGGTCATCACGCCACCGGCCTGGGCCAGCGCTTCGATGATCAGCACGCCGGGCATGATCGGGCGGCCGGGGAAGTGGCCCTGGAAAAACGGCTCGTTGATGCTGACGTTCTTCTGCGCCAGGATGCGCTTGGCCTCGATGTCGAGTTCAAGCACCCGGTCCACCAGCAGGAACGGGTAACGGTGCGGGAGCAGTTCCTGGATCTCGCAGACGTCGATAGGAAGCTGCAGCGTGTCGTTCATTCTTTCTCCTTGCCAGCGGCCAGGACGCGGCGAGCCAATGCGTCCAGCTGCTTGAAGCGCGCGGCGTTCTTGCGCCACGTGCGGTTATCGGTCAACGGGGTGCCGGACGAGTACTCGCCCGGCTCATGGATGGAGTTGCGGACCACCGACTTGCCGGTGATCACGACCTTGTCGCAGATCTCAAGGTGGCCGACCACGCCGACGTGGCCGCCGAGCAGGCAGTAGCGGCCGATCTTGGCGCTGCCGGCGATGCCGGTGCAGCCGGCGATGGCCGAGTGCGCGCCGATCTGCACGTTGTGTGCGATCTGCACCAGGTTGTCCAGGCGCACGTCCTCGTCCAGCACGGTGTCTTCCAGCGCGCCGCGGTCGACACAGGTGTTTGCGCCGATCTCACAGTCGTCGCCGATGCGGACGCCGCCGAGCTGCGGCACCTTGATCCACTTGCCGGCGTCCATTGCCAGGCCGAAGCCATCGGCGCCGAGCACGGCACCGGGGTGCACGCGGACGCGTTTGCCGAGCTTGACCCGGGTGACCAGGGTGACCCGCGCGATCAGCTCGCAGCCGTTGTCCAGGCTGCAGTCTTCGCCGATCACGCTGCCGGTGCCGATGATGCAGTTCTCGCCGACCACGCTGCGTGCGCCGACGGAGACGAACGGGCCGATATGCGCGCTGGCGGCAACCTGGGCGCTGGGATCGATGACGGCGCTGGGGTGGATGCCCGGCGGCCGCGTCGGCGCGATGTCGAACAGCGCGGCGATCTTGGCGAAGGTGGTGTAGGGGTCCTTGGCCACGAGCGCGGCGCCGGGGGCGGCCTCGGCGTCGTCGGCACGCAGGACCACCAGCGAGGCCTGGCTGTCGGCCAGCTGGGCGCGGTAGCGTGGATTGGCGAGGAAGGTCAGCTGGCCAGGACCGGCATGGGCGAGGGTGGCCACGCCATGGATGGCGGTGGCGGGGTCGCCATGGACCTGCAGGCCGAACTGCTCGGCGAGTTGCTGGGCGGTGTAGGTGGGAGTATTCACGGCGGGAGTTTAACGTGTGACGCCATTGCGGTCATGCGGGGGGGCAGGGCTTGGCGCCTGCCTGATACGGGCGGGAGGCGGCGGGTGGCCCTGGCCAGGACACGCAAAAGCCCCTCCATGGTGCTCGATGGCGCCATCCATGGCGCCAACGGTCCTGTCCAGGGCCACCCGCCGCCTCTGGACAATTTCCGGCGAGCGCGACCAAAAGCCCGTGCCATGCAGTGTCATCTGCAACAACGAAAACGCCGGGCAGAGCCCGGCGCTTCGCAACCCGTCTGGTGGAGAGCCCCCCTTTGTTAAGGGGGGCGCGCCAGCGGCGCGGGGGATAGGTGAAATGCGCGGGCAATTCACCGGAGGTGGATCAGTTCTGGGGAACGACGTTCCTCAGAACTGGCCACCGAACGTGAATTGCAGACGTTCGACCTTGTCATCGTCTTCCTTCTTGAGCGGGAAGGCGTAGCTGATCGAGATCGGGCCGACCGGGGCGCGCCACAGCAGGGCCACACCGGTAGACACGCGCAGTTCGTTGGCCTTGAAGTTCTTGGTGCCGTTGTACACGTTGCCGAAGTCGACGAAGGCCGACACGCGTGCCGACGGGCTGTCGAACAGGCGCGGGAAGTAGGCTTCGACCGAACCGACGGTCTTCAGCGAACCACCCAGCGGCTGGCCTTCCGGATAGCCGTTGGTGACTTCACGCGGGCCGAGGGTGTTGTCCTCGAAACCGCGCACCGAATTCGTACCACCCGCATAGAAGTTCTCGTAGAACGGCAGGCCCGATGCGGTGACCGGACGCAGGTTGCCGTCCTTGTCCGGCACCATCGCGGTCTTGTCCTTGCCGTAGCTGTCGCCGTAACCGACTTCAGCGCGGGTGTTGATGACCAGCGACGGCATGATCGGCCAGTACTTGCTGATCTGGTAATTCAGCTTGTAGTACTCGATGGTCGAGCCCGGCAGCGTCGTCTCCAGGCCAACGCGCTGGTAGGTACCGCGGGTCGGCATGAAGTAGTCGTTGCGCGAGTCGCGTGCCCAGCCCAGCTCCGTGCGCCACGCGTGGAAGGTCTTGCTGCCCAGCACGTTGATGTAGTCGATGATCGACTGCGGGGTGGAGCCCGGGTAGGTGGTGATCTGATTGCTGTCGATGCCGAACATCAGCGAGACAGTATCGGTCTCGGTGATCGGTACGCCGAACACCACCTGCGCCGAACCATTGGTGCTGTTGTACTGCGCGGTGTTGAAGTCGGAGTAGTCCAGTTCGCGCCAGGACAGGTTGTAGCCCAGCGACACGCCGTCATCGGTGAAGTACGGATTGGTGTAGCTGAAACCATAGCGCTGCAGGTAGCTGCTGCGCGAGGCTTCGACCGACACACGGTTGCCGCCGCCGAGGAAGTTGTTCTGCGACAGCTGTACCGACGTGGTCATGCCATAGGACTGCGAATAGCCCAGGCCGAACACGAAGCTGCCGGAGGTGGTTTCCTTGACGTTGTAGACGACGTCGACCTGGTCGTTGCTGCCGCTGACGGCCGGAGTCTCGACGTCAACGGACTCGAAGTAGCCCAGGCGCTGCAGGCGGATCTTGGAACGGTCGATCGCGGCCTGCGAGTACCAGCTGTTCTCGAACTGGCGCATTTCGCGACGCATCACTTCGTCGGACGTACGCGTATTGCCGCGGAACAGAATGCGACGCACCGACACGCGCGGGCCGGGGACGACCTGCATGTTGATCGCCACGGTCTGGTCGGGGCGGTTGGTGGTCGGGATCGGGTTCACCTTGGCGAACGCGTAGCCGATGTTGGACAGCGAATTGGTGATGGTGTCCGAGCTGAACTCCAGCAGCGCACGCGAGAACGTGTCGCCCGGCTTCTGGATCACCATGCGCTCGACGTCCTCCTGCGGGAGGATGGTGTCGCCGCTGACCTTGATCTCGGAAATCTTGTACTGCGCACCCTCGGTCACGCCGGCGGTGAGGAACATGTCGCGCTTGTCGGGGCTGATCGAGACCTGGGTGGAATCGATGCTGAAGTCGACATAGCCGCGGTCCAGGTACCAGGAGTTGAGCTTTTCCAGGTCGCCGGACAGCTTTTCCTTGGAGTACTGGTCGTCACGGCGGTACCACGACGCCCAGTTGTGCTCCTTGGACTCCCAGGTCTCCAGGATGTCCTTGCTCTCGAACTTCTCGGTGCCGACCAGGTTGACGTGGCGGATCTTGGCCGCCTTGCCTTCCTTGATCGCGATCGCGATGTCCACGCGGTTGCGGTCCAGCGGGCTCACGGTCGGGGTGATCTCGACGGTGTACTTGCCGCGGTCGTTGTACTGGCGGCGAAGCTCCTGGGTCACGCGGTCCAGGCTCAGGCGGTCGAAGGTGCCGCCTTCGGTCAGGCCGATGTCGGACAGGCCCTTGAGCAGCTGCTCGGACTTGATGTCCTTGTTGCCGGTGACGGTCAGCTTGTTGATTGCCGGGCGTTCCTTGACGGTCACCACCAGGATGCTGCCCTGGCGGTCCAGCTGCACGTCTTCGAAGAAGCCGGTCTTGTACAGGGCGCGGATGGTCTCGCCGACCTTGTTGTCGGTGATGGTCTCGCCACGTTCCACCGGCAGGTAGGTGAACACCGTGCCCGAGCTGATGCGCTGCAGGCCATCCACGCGGATGTCGCTGACAGTGAAGGGCTCGGCTGCCTGGGCCAGGGCGGGAGCGCCGGTGACGGCGGCGAGGGCGAGGGCCAGCAGGCGGCGATTGGGGAGTCGCGTCATGTCACGTCCGGTAGGAAGGTCGATTTCATTGGTGCGGGATGCCGACGCTGTAGACGGCAACAACGTGGAAAAGTTCATCGCGGGACCAGGCCGAGGATGTCGTTGTAGAACGCCAACCCCATCAGCCCGGCCAGCAACGCCAGGCCGATGTATTGGCCGGCGGCGATGGCACGCTCGCTCAGCGGGCTGCCCTTGACCAACTCGATAAGGTAATACAGCAGGTGGCCGCCGTCCAAGATCGGGATCGGCAACAGGTTGATGATGCACAGGCTGAGTGACAGCAGGGCAAGGAACTGCAGGAACCAATCGAGACCTCGCTTGGCCGAAACATTGGCCACGCGGGCGATGGTGACCGGCCCGGAAACGTTCTGCAGCGAGGCCTTGCCGGTGACGATGCGGCCCATCATGCCCAGCGAATCTGCGGCCAGGCGGCCGGTTTCACGTACGGCCACGGTCACCGCATCGAGCGGCCCGTAGCGCAGCAGGGTGTCGTAGGCGGGGCTGTAGCTGGTGGGGAATCCGACGCCGATCTGCCAGACCGGGTTGCCCTTGCCATCCTTGCCCTGACGGGGGGTCACTTCCAGCGCCAGGCGTTCACCGCCGCGCAGGACCTCGATCATCCCCGGGCCACCGGCACGGCCGAGGGCCTGGATCTCGCCGATCACCTGGTCGACGCTGTCGATGCGCTGGCCGTCGATGGCCACGATCAGGTCGCCCGGCTGCAGTTGCCCGCTGACGACCGAATCCGGGGTCAGCGACTCGACCAGGGCCGGCTGCAGCCACGACTGCCAGTACAGACCCGCCAGGATCGGCACGCGACGTTCATCGAAGCCGGCCGGCAGCTGCGACAGCGACAGGGTGCGAACCCGTACCTGGTCGGCGCGGTCGAGCACTTCCAGCTTCACATCGCGGCGGTCCATCGCGGCAGCGGTCAGCGCCATGCTGGCTTCACCGAGGGTGGCCACCTGGCGCTCATCCACGCGCAGTACGCGGTCGCCACTGGCCAGGCCGGCGCTGGCGGCGATGCCATCGGCACGGCCGATGGTCGGCGAATAGTCCTGCTTGCCGATCACGAACATCGCCCACAGCAGCAGGATGCACAGCAGCAGATTGGCGATCGGTCCGGCGGCGACGATGGCGATGCGCTGCCAGACGGTCTTGTGGTTGAAGGCCTGGCCGCGCTCGTGCGGATGGACTTCGACCTCGCGCTCGTCGAGGAATTTCACGTAGCCACCCAGCGGGATGGCGGCGATCGCGAACTCGGTGCCGTGCCGGTCCCGGCGCGACCACAGCGGGCGGCCGAAGCCAACCGAGAAGCGCAGGATCTTGACCCCGCACAGGCGACCGACCCAGTAGTGACCGAATTCGTGGAACGTGACCAGCAGCCCGAGGCTGACGATCATCCACCAGACCGATCCGATGAAGTCAGTCATGCAGGCTCACAGTGGCGGGCAGGGGCGGCGTCGTCATGCTGGGCGAGGCGGTCGTTCAGGCGGCGGCGATGGCGTTCAGGGTCAGCTGGCGGGCCCGCTGGTCGGCGGACAACAGGACCTCCAGTGTATCGGCTGCTTGCGTCGGCAGTGTTGAAAGAGCGTTAGCAACCAGCTCCGGGATCGTCAGGAAACCGATCCGGCCCTGAAGAAACGCTGAAACGGCCTCTTCATTGGCAGCGTTCAGCACCGCCGGCGCGGTGCCACCGGCCTGCATCGCCTGCCAGGCCAGGGCCAGGCAGGGGAAGGCGTCGGTGTCGGGCGCCTCGAAATCCAGCCGGCCCTGGGCCAGCAGATCCAGCCCGGCCACGCCCGATTCGATGCGCTGCGGCCAACCGAGGCCGACCGCCAGGGTGGTGCGCATGTCCGGAAGGCCCATCTGCGCCAGGGTGGAACCGTCAACGAACTCGACCAGTGAATGCACCAGGCTCTGCGGGTGCACCAGCACCTCGATGCGCTCGCCCGGCACCGCAAACAGGTGATGAGCCTCGATCACTTCAAGGCCCTTGTTCATCAACGTCGCCGAATCAACCGAGATCTTCGGGCCCATCGACCATTTCGGATGGGCCACGGCCTGCGCCGGTGTCACCTGGGCCAGCTCGGCCCGGCTGCGGCCGCGGAACGGGCCACCCGAGGCGGTCAGCAGGATCCGGCGCACACCAGCGCCGTCAATGCTGGCGTCGCGCGAGCGCAGGCACTGGAAGATCGCGCTGTGTTCGCTGTCGATCGGGATGATTTCGGCGCCGGCACCTTCGGCAGTGCGGGTCAGCAGCTCGCCGGCCAGCACCAGCGATTCCTTGTTGGCCAGCAGGATGCGCTTGCCGGCGGCCGCGGCCGCCAGGGTCGAAGACAGCCCGGCGGCGCCGACGATGGCGGCGACGACGGTGTCACAGGCATCGCTGGCGGCCAGCTGGTCCAGCGCGGCATGGCCGGCATGGGCCTCGGTCGCCAGGCCGGCATCGCGCAGGCCGTCACGCAGTTCGCCGAACAGCGTTTCGTCGGCGATCACCGCGTGCGCCGGCCTGTGCTGGCGGCACAGTGCCAGCAGCGCCTGCACCTGGCGGCCGGCGGCGAGCACCGTGGCCTGGTAGCGCTGCGGGTGGCGGGCGATCACGTCCAGCGTGGAGGCACCGATTGAACCGGTGGCGCCGAATACGGCGACCCGGCGCAGGTCTGCGACAGCATTCATGGTCAGAACCCGAAGATTTCCTTGCCGAGTGCGAACACCGGCACTGCGGCCAGGACGCCGTCGACACGGTCGAGCACGCCGCCATGGCCCGGAATCAGGTGACCCGAGTCCTTGGCACCGGCGTGACGCTTGATCAGGCTTTCGAACAGATCACCCAGGACCGAGGCAAATACCGCCACCACCGAGGTGATCAGCAGGCCCGGCAGGTGGCCCGCATCGATGCCCGCCAGCCAGCCCAGGCCAAGGGCCACGGCGACACCGGCCAGCAGGCCGCCGAACAGGCCTTCCCAGGTCTTGTTGGGGCTGATGCGCGGGGCGAGCTTGTGCTTGCCGAAGTGACGACCGGCGAAATAGGCGCCCGAATCGGCCGCCCAGACCAGTGCCAGCGCCGCCAGCAGCCACAGGTGGCCCTGCTTGCCCGGCGGATCGCCGCCGGCGTGGATCAGCACCAGCGCGGCCCAGGCCGGAACGATGGCCAGGGTGCCGGCCAGCATCTTCACGATGCGCGAGGGGGCCGACGGTTGCGCGCCGAAGTTGAAGAAACGCAGCCAGACCAGCGCCGCCAACCACCAGGCAACACCGGCCAACGTGGTGATCTGGAACAGCACCAGCGTGCTGCCATCGGCCCACACCAGCAGCACCATCAGCAGCAGGTTCAGCACCAGCAGCACGGTGCGCGCCAGCGTGTCTTCGATGCCGGCCAGCTTCAGCCACTCCCACAGGCCGATCAGCAGCACGGCGGCGGCGGCGGCTGCCAGCCATTGCGTCGGCAACAGCAGGATCGCGGCAATGGCGACCGGCGCCATGATCAGCGCGGCGAGGACTCGGATCTTGGTCATGGGCTGGAGGTCTCGGTGGCCAGTGCGGCGATCTGGGCGCTGGTCAGACCGAAACGACGTTCGCGGCCGCCATAGGCGTCCAGTGCCTGCTGCAGCAGCGCGGCATCGAAGTCCGGCCACAGGGCCTCGGTGAACCACAGCTCGGTGTACGCCAGCTGCCACAGCAGGAAGTTGCTGATGCGGGTATCGCCACCGGTGCGGATGAACAGGTCCGGTGGCGGCAGGTCAGCCAGGGCAACCTGGCGGCCCAGCAGTGATTCGTCGATCTGTTCGGGCAGCAGGCGGCCGGCAGCGACTTCAGCTGCCAGAGCGCGCGCGGCGCGGGCGATGTCCTGGCGGCCACCGTAGCTGGCGGCAATCGACAGGGTCAGGGTGGTGTTGTCGGCGGTGCGCTGTTCGGCCAGCTGCATGCGGCTGACCAGACCGGCGCCGAAGCGCTCGCGTTCGCCGATGAAGCGCACGCGCACGCCACGCCGATGCAACTCGTCCACTTCGCGGTCGAGCGCGCCGAGGAACAGCTTCATCAACGCATCGACTTCTTCCTGCGGCCGGCCCCAGTTTTCGCTGGAGAACGCGAACAGGGTCAGTGCCGGAATGCCCAGTTCAAGGCAGCGCTCGATGGTGCGGTTGACCGCACGCGCGCCGGCCCGGTGGCCGATCACGCGCGGACGACGGCGCTGCTGTGCCCAGCGCCCATTGCCATCCATGATGATGGCAATGTGGCGGGGCAGGGCGGCCGGCAACGGAGGCGGGACTGAAGGCATCGACTTCAGACCGACAGCAGTTCTTTTTCCTTGTCGGCAACGACCTTGTCGACGTCCTTGATGTTGGTGTCGGTCAACTTCTGGATGTCGTCTTCACCGCGCTTCTTCTCGTCTTCGCTGATCGCCTTGTCCTTGACCAGCTTGGCGATTTCCTTGTTCGCGTCCTGACGGATGTTGCGGATCGCGATCTTGGCGCCTTCGCCTTCCTTCTGCACCTGCTTGGCCAGCTCCTTGCGGCGCTCTTCGGTCGGCGGCGGCATGTTGATGCGGATCGCGGTGCCCAGGGTGTTCGGAGTGAACTCGGCGTTGTAGAGACCCTTTTCGATCTCCTTGATCATGCTCTTGTCGAACGGCGTCACCAGCAGCGAGTGGGCGTCGGCGTTGGAGATCGAGGCGACCTGGTTCAGCGGGGTGCTGGCGTTGCCATAGGCGCTGACCGTGACGCGGTCCAGCAGGGCCGGGGTGGCGCGGCCGGTGCGGATCGAGGTGAGGGTGTGCTTCAGAGCGTCGATGCTCTTGGCCATGCGCGTCTGCGCGTTGTTCTTGATGTCGTTGAGCATCGCCCGGTCCTGGGTGTAACTGGAATCGGGCGATTATAGGCGAATACGGGACGCTGCCGGGCCTGAATCGGCCCGGAGCTCGCCTGGCACTCAGGCTCAGGCCGGGTCGCGGCCCTGGACCAGGGTGCCGATGTTCTCGCCGCTGAGGATCTTCAGCAGCTCGCCCGGCTGGCCCATGTCGAACACGCGCATCGGCAGATCGCTGTCGCGGGCCAGTGCGAAGGCGGCGGTATCCATCACCTCCAGGCCACGGCGGATCACTTCGTCGTAGCTCAGGCTGTCGAAGCGGACCGCGTCGCTGTGCTTGTTCGGGTCCTTGTCGTACACGCCGTCAACCTTGGTGGCCTTCAGCAGCAGGTCGGCGCCGATCTCGATCGCGCGCAGGGCAGCACCGGAGTCAGTGGTGAAGAACGGGCTGCCGACGCCGGCGGCGAAGATCACCAGGCGGCCCTTTTCCAGGTGGCGGATGGCGCGGCGGCGGATGTAGTCCTCGCACACGTCGTTGATCTTGATCGCGCTCATCACGCGGGCCTTGGCGCCCAGCTTTTCCAGGGCATCCTGCATGGCCAGGGCGTTGATGACCGTGGCCAGCATGCCCATCTGGTCGCCGGTGACCCGGTCCATGCCGCCCGCAGCCAGGCCGGCGCCGCGGAAGATGTTGCCGCCGCCGATCACCAGCGCGACTTCGGCGCCTGCCTGCTGGGCTTCGATGACCTCACGGGCCAGGCGGTTGATGATCTTCGGGTCGATGCCGTAGTCCTCATCTCCCATCAGCGCCTCCCCGGACAGTTTCAGGAGGATGCGGCGATAGGCGAGCTTGGACATGGGGACCTCGGGTGCGTGGAAATCGCGGGCGATTCTACGCGCATGCGGCGTCGGGCCAAAGTGTTTTGTGCACTGCGGCGCAAAATCCTGGCGTTCGCCCCGGTCATGCGGGGCTTCCGGTTCAGCCCAGCTCGGCGCTGGCGGTGGCCGAAAGCTCGTCGTGGCCGAGGGCGCCGGGGGAGCGGGCGATCACCCGGTTGCGGCCCAGGTTCTTCGAGCGGTACAGCACATCGTCGGCCGCACGCAGCAGGTCCTGCACGTCGGCGAAGCGCTCGTAGCCGCCCTGGGTGGCTACGCCGGCGGAGAAGGTGACGAACAGCGGGCCGCCCTCCAGCTCGGCCATCGGCGTGGCGACGATGTTGGCCAATACCCGGCGGATCACGTCCAGCGCCACCGATTCGCTGGTGTTGGGCAGCAGTGCGACGAACTCCTCACCACCGAAGCGGGCCACAGTGTCACTGTTGCGCAGCTGGCCCTGCAGCTTGCCGGCAAAAGCGCGCAGCACTTCGTCGCCGGTCAGATGGCCGTGGGCATCGTTGATCTTCTTGAAGTCGTCCAGGTCGATGAAGGCCACCGACAGCGGCCAGCCCTGGCGCCCGGCGCGCAGGAACTCCTGCTCCAGCACCGCCTCCAGCTGGCGGCGGTTGAGCACGCCGGTCAGAGCGTCGCGGTGGGCCTGGTCGGCCAGGCGCTTGGCCCGCGCCTCGAATTCGTCGGCGCGGCGGCGCGCCTGGTCGGCATCCTGCAGCTCGCGCAGGTTGCGCAGGGTGGCCAGCTCCTGCGCGTGGTCGATCAGTTCGCGCACCCGCAATGGCGAGTTCAGGCCGGCCTCGAACAGGCTGGCGATGTCCGGCAGGGCCTCGCTGATGCGGGTCAGCACCTGGTCGAATCGGGCGCTGTCCAGTTCCAGGCGGTCGTGCACCTGGTGCAGGGCGCGCTCGCGGGCGGCATCGGCGTCGTCGTCCAGCCAGATGTCGGCGACCGCGCCGGACAGCTGCACGCAGGCCTGGAACGGCGACTCGGCAGCGTCCTCGTCCTCGCTGTGGCTGATGCTTTCCACCAGATAGCGCGGCAGGCCCCACTGCTCGGCCACCCAGGCGCCGACATCGGCATGGCTGCAGCCCAGTTCCTCGCGCTCGCGGGCGACCAGATCCGTGTTGTCGCGGGCTTCGCGCAGCAGCGGCAGGTAGCGCTCCGACTCGGCCTGGGCCAGGCACAGCACGCCGAGGTCCTGCAGCAGCCCGGCCAGCATCAGTTCCTCCAGCCGGCGCAGGCCGCGGGCCTGGCCCAGCTGGCTGGCGGCCAGGGCGCTGAGGATGCTGCGCTTCCACGCGCGCTGGCGCAGGTCGTGGTCGGCACCGGCACCGCCGGTCAGGCCCTGGGTGACGGTGAAGCCCAGAGCAAGGCTGATCGTGGCATTCAGGCCCAGCATGGTCAGCGCCTGGCCGAGGTTCTCGATGCGGCGACGGCTGGCGTACAGCGGTGAATTGGCGATGCGCAGCATACGAGCGCTCAGCGCCATGTCGATGGCGATGATGTCGGCGGCGGTGGCGATGTCCGCTTCCGGGTCCTGTGCCAGTTCGATGATGCGCAGGGCAATACCGGGTGGCGAAGGCAGGTTGCGGCAGAGCGCCAGGGCAGCTGTCAGCTCGGGAGGCATGTCGGGTCGTTCAATTCCATTGGGACAAGAATACCTAGGAATGCATCACAGTCCGCGATTTTCGTTCCTGCTATGTGACTGTGGATTCCCTGCGCCTGAGTATCGGCTTGAATCGCGCACAACGCAAAGGTGCCGGTGTGCGCACCAACGGTGCGCACCCGCCGGTCGGGCATGGGTTCATCCCTTGGGCCATGCATAAAAAAAGAGCCGCGGTTTCCCGCGGCTCCTTATGGTCGCTTCACAGCCGGAAGGCTGGAATCAGACCTGCATCGCCTTGGCAACTTCGGCGGCGTAGTCTTCCACCACCTTCTCGATGCCTTCGCCGACGATCAGCAGCTTGAAGCCAGCCACGTCGGCGCCTGCGGCCTTGACCACCTGCTCGACGGTGGTATCGCCCAGCACGTAGGTCTGGCCGTACAGGGTCACGTCGCTGACGATCTTGTTGATCTTGCCGCTGATGATCTTTTCCAGGATCTCGGCCGGCTTGGCCTTGTCCTTTTCGGACATCTTGGCCAGCTCGATTTCCTTTTCCTTCTCGACGAAGTCGGCCGGAACGTCCGAAGCCTTGTTGTGCGGCGGCTTCAGGGCAGCCACGTGCATGGCCAGGCCACGGGCCAGCTCGACGTCGCCGCCGACCAGGTCGACCAGCACGCCAACCTTGCCGTTGGTGTGGACGTAGGCGCCGACGGTGTTGTTGCCATCAACCTTCACCATGCGACGGATCTGGATGTTCTCACCCAGGGTCTGCACGGCGGTGGCGCGGGCTTCTTCAACGGTGCGGCCATCGGCCAGCTTGGCAGCCTTCACGGCTTCGACGTCGGTGGCGCCCGATGCCAGGGCGGCAGCCGCAACGGCATTGACGAAGGACTTGAAATTGTCATCGTTGGCGACGAAGTCGGTTTCCGAGTTGACTTCGACCAGCACGGCCTTGCCGCCATCCTGGGCCAGGCCCAGACGGCCTTCGGCGGCCACGCGGTCAGCCTTCTTGTCGGCCTTGGCAGCGCCGGACTTGCGCATGGCTTCAGCAGCAGCGTCGATGTCGCCGTTGGCTTCGGTAAGCGCCTTCTTGCATTCCATCATGCCGGCGCCGGTGCGCTCGCGCAGTTCCTTGACCAGGGAAGCAGTGATTTCCACGGGATTACCTCACGAAAGAAAGGGGTTGGGCCAGCATGGTGGCCGGCCCGTGTGACACGGTCCTGTCACGCGCCAAAGGCTGCGTGCAGGGAGGGTGGACGCCGGGCGTCCACCCCGGGGCCTGGATCAGGCCTGGGCGTCGTCGCCCTTCTTGGCAGCCTTCTTGGCCGGAGCGCGGCGGGCCGGCTTCTCTTCGCCTTCAGCAGCGGCTTCAGCGAACTCTTCCTCACGCACCGAAGCAGCGTGCGGAGCAGCAGCCTTGCCTTCCAGCACGGCGTCGGCAGCGGCGCGGGCGTACAGCTGCACAGCGCGGATGGCGTCGTCGTTGCCCGGGATGGCGTAGTCCACCAGTTCCGGGTTGTAGTTGGTGTCGACCACGGCGATGACCGGGATGCCCAGCTTCTTGGCTTCCTTGATCGCGATGTCTTCGTGGCCGATGTCGATCACGAAGATGGCGTCGGGCAGACGGTTCATGTCCTTGATGCCGCCCAGCGAGGCTTCCAGCTTGTCGCGCTCGCGACGCAGGCCCAGCACTTCGTGCTTGACCAGCTTCTCGAAGGTGCCGTCGGTTTCACCGGCTTCCAGTTCCTTCAGGCGGGCAACCGACTGCTTGACGGTACGGAAGTTGGTCAGGGTGCCGCCCAGCCAACGCTGGTTCATGAACGGCATGCCGCAACGCTCGGCTTCTTCCTTGATGGTTTCGCGGGCGCTGCGCTTGGTGCCCAGGAACAGGACGGTGCCGCGCTTCTGGGCAACCGACGAGATGAAGTTCATCGCGTCGTTGAACAGCGGGACGGTCTTTTCCAGGTTGATGATGTGGATCTTGCCGCGGGCGCCGAAGATGTACGGAGCCATCTTCGGGTTCCAGTAGCGGGTCTGGTGGCCGAAGTGGACGCCGGCTTCCAGCATCTGACGCATGGTGACCTGGGGCATTGCAATACTCCTGATATGGAACCAGCGATTCCGCCCGCGGGATAGGTATGCGGGACGCGTGGAAGCGCGATCGGTTCCGGGGTTGGGCTTCCCTGTTGCCTCCGTGGCCGAACTCCTTGCGGAGCACCCCGGCACGGATGGGGGCAGCAGGTGTGGATTCACCGGTGACGTCCGGTGTGGACGGGTTCCCGCGCACGCAGGCAGCAGGGATCCGGTCGATTATAGCCCGCTGGGAGCGCTCGCTGCAATGGCCGGGTCCGGTGCGGTCAGATCGACCACGCGGCCGTCCTGCAGCCGGGCCTGGAAATGGCCGCCGGCGTAGCCATCAGCGCGGGCGGGCAGGGCCCAGCGGCGCTCATGGCCGGCCAGCAGATACCCGGCCAGACCCGGCAGCAGCAGGGTGCGCTGGCCGTCGCTGGTGATGTAGGCGAGATCGTTCAGGCGGGCGTGCAGGGTACCGGTATTGCTCAATCGCAACGATGGATGCGACGGATGGGGCTCGATTCCGGCATGCAGTCGTGGCTGTGCCAGTGGCCCGGAATTCCCCCGGAACAGTGGCAGCGAGTAGCGCGCCAGGCCGGGGGCGCCGGGGGCGAGCACGACCCGGTAAGCCCGTTCGGTGGCAACGGGGGCAGGCTGGCGCGGCAGCAACCAGATGCGCTGTCGGATGCCGGGCGGGATGTCGAGCCGGGTGGGGCTGGCCAGGATCTGGTCGCTGGGCCGCAGCGTCTCCGCGTCGGCCTGCTGTTCCCAGGTCAGGATCCGTACTTCTCCCTGCCAGTGGCCGGGGCCGGGGTTGTACAGCCACAGCTCGCCATGCCCCCCTTCGGCGGGCAGCTGCAGTGTGGTCGGCAACAGGTCCAATGCCGCGGCAGGCAACGCCAGCAGCATCGCCAGCACGGTCAGAAGTGCACGCATCAGTAGATGACGGTCACGGCGGACGTCGTGTCTTCGTTGTCAACGGGAGGCGCGAGCTCGCGGACCTGGGGCGGAAGTTGCGGTGTGTCGCTGCGCTGGTGGGGTGCGGGGCAGTGGTTGCTGCCGGCATCACCGCTGCAGCCCTCGACCACAATTAGCCGGATCTGCAGGGCATTGCTGCTGGGATCGGCCCACGCGGGCGTACTGGCGACCAGCATCGCCCCGATCAGAAATGCGCGAACCACCTGCCATCCACCGTGCTGTAGGACCCGTTGCGCGGTATCGGCTGGATCGGCCGAATCTGTAGAGTCGACTGTCAGTCGACTGCGCCTGGCGCAGGAGTGATGCCAGCATCCAGCCATGGCGTGGGTCCACCAGGAGACGGCCAGCATCCACCTGCCAGGAGGCGCCTGGTGGGTGCCGACCGTTGGTCGGCATGCTGGTCAATAGGTGATGGTCACCTGCACCAGATCGTTGTAGGTGCCGGCCGGGGGCTGGCCGGTGACCGGCGGCACCCGGCCATAGATGGTCAGCTGCTGTGCGCTGCCACTTCCGGTGCCGCCAACGGTATCGACGTTGAGGGTATCGCCCCAACGCAGGCTGCGCGCGGCATTGCGGTACAGCTCGTAGGTGAGGTAGTAGGTGCTGCCGCCGATGGTGGTGGCCATGCGCCGCGTGCTGGTGGCGGAGGGGTTGTTCTGGCCGTTGTTGAGGCTGACCTGGTAGGCCGTGTTTTTCAGGCAGGTCAGGGTCAAGGTGGCGGTCCGGTCGATGTTGGCGGGAATGCCGCCGGTGACGTTGCCGAAGTCCATGTTGGTGGTGACGTAGCTGCCGCACTGCGGCAGCACGTTGGCGGTGGCGGTGAAGCTGAAGGCATTGCTGATGCTGTTGGTGCCGGTGGCGCCGCCGTTGCAGTTGGCGGGCACCGTGGCATTGCCGAGCAGGACCTCGTTCCAGGCCCAGGTCAGCACCACGTTGGCGCCGTTGAAGGCGCTGCTGTAGGCGCCTGACGCCAGGATCTGATTGGCGGGGATCTGCGCGGACAGCTGCGTGGTCTGCGTGCCGCTGCCACCCGTCACGGGCACGTTGTAGGTCAAGGTCAACTCCTGCGCCGGCGGCGAGCCGCGCGGGGTCAACCCCGTCACCTGGCTGAAGTTGGAGGTGTTGTAGAGCTGGAAGTTCATGCTGTCGCTGGTGCTGGTCTTCATCGTCCGCCAGCTGGAGCTGCTGCCGCCGCCGCTGCCGGCGCCGATGCCCACGCAGACCCGCACGCCGGTAGTGGCCAGCACGCTCAGCGCGGCAGTGGTGCAGGTCACCGTGATGTTGAGCGTGCCGGTGGTCGCACCGGGGGCATTGCTGTTGACGTTGCCGAACGGCAGCGTCGGATCCGCGATGGCGGCGCACACCGCGACGGCGCGGGCCGGTGCTGCCGCCAGAAGGCCTGCGACCAGCAGCAGGCCGAGCAGCAACGTCCTCATGGCGCTACCTCCGGGATGCACGCCAGCGGTGCCGGCTTCGGTCGCGCGCCGGCTGCCACAACCTTCGGCAGGTCGGGCATCTTCACCCGGCACTGGCCACGACTGGTGGTGATGTACAGCACGCTGCCGGCAGCGACGTCCTCCAGGTACAGCAGGCCGTCATAGCCGACAGTGGCCCGGCGGCCATCGGGCAGCTGCACCTCGCTGCCGACTTCCAGTGGTTTTCCGTCCATGTCCTGCAGCGTCAGGCTCAACGATGGACGCGAGCGCAGCTGGAACGTCAATCGCGTGCCGGCACGCTGGCGCGGCGTCACCCAGTCCTCGATGCGATCGGCACGCATGTCCTCGGGCAGATCCAGCGTGTCGATCGAGACCCGGTTGCGCTGCCAGGACAGCAGCGGACTGACCAGCAGCAGGCCGCGATCATCGGTGACGCCGATCAGGCGGTTCTCCAGCCGCACCGGCACGCCGCCGACGCCGTTGGTGCTGATCACCGCGAACGCGTCCGAGACCTCGCGGGTGGCGAACGCGTGCCCGCCCATCCAGACCAGGCTGCCACTGGCGCTGCCGTAGGCATAGTTGAGCCCGCCCTGGCGCGAGGCGCCGAACGAGTAGCGGCCGATGTCATTGAGAATGCCGACCTCGGTCAGGCCACCATTGCCGTCCTCGCCATGGCGTACCTGTGCACGCCAGCCGACACCGCCAGCGCTGCCGTCACCGGGCACCGGCTGGGTGACGTCGGCCACCCAGCTCTGGCTGTCGCCGTTGCGCTGGCTGGACAGACTGGCCTGGCGGTTGTTGCCCAGGCTGGCGGTCAGTGACAGATAGATGCTGCGGTCGTTGCTCTGGTCCAGGTTCTGGTTCATCGACAGGTAGGCCGACCAGCGCTGGCTCCAGCTGCGCGACCAGAACAGGCTGGCGTAGCGGTTGTCCTCGCCATCCGGATAGCGCAGGCGCAGGTAGCTGGCGCTGAGCGTGCCCAGCCGCAGCAGATCCAGCCCGACCGTGGCCTGTTCGCTGACGCTCGGCGGCAGGTTGCCCTGCAGCGCACCGAGGTCACGGTAGTCGCCGTGGCTGCGCACGCTGCGCAGGTTGAAGTTGAGACGGCGGTTGTTCCAGCTGTAGCCCAGTGCCCACTGCCCGCCCTGCAGGCCGTGGTAATTGCTGTGTGCATAGGCCGCGTTGAACACGCCGGCACCGCCCAGCAGCCACCAGCCGCCGATCCCGGCCTGGGCCAGGCCGCCGCCGCCTTCGGCATGGGCTTCGCCGGTGAAGGTATCGCTGATGCCGCCGCGCCAGCTGGCGTTGGCCACGGTACGGTCGTCGTAGGCGAAGGAGCGCTGGCCGAAGTCCTCGCGCAGGTGGCCGACGCCGACCGACCAGTCCGACAGCCCCTTGGCCAGCAGCTGCTGGGTGCCGTAGAAGCTGAAGTCCAGCGTCTGCATGCGGCCGAACGCATCGGTGACCACCACCTGGGCGCTGCCGGTGCCGCTGATGCCGGGCTGCGCGGCCAGCTGGAACGGTCCGACCGGCACCTGGCCGCTGTACTGGCGCAGGCCATCGACGTACAGCTCGACCGTGGACGGCACCACCGCCTGGCCGAGGAAGCTGGGCGTGGGGGTCAGGACGCGATAGGGCTGCAGCCCGTAGTTGCGGCCGATCTGCAGGCCGCCCAGACGCACCGGGCGGGTCCAGTCGACGAAGCCACTGTAGAAATCGCCCACCTCCAGGGTCATCGCCTGGTCGGGGAAATCCAGGCGCCAGCGCGTATCCAGTCGCACGCTTTCGCCGCGCCAGCGACGGTCGCCGGGCTGCTGGTAGCGACGGCTGATCGCGGTGTTCTCGAAGGTGCCGTCGCCGATGCCGAACAGGCGCAGCTCCGAGCTCAGGCTGAGGTTGCCGAGCGTGTCCACCCGGCTGCCGTAGAGGTCGTAGTTGAGCAGCACGCCGGGCGAGGCGCTGCCGGCGGGTGCGCGCGTCTGCGGGCGGCTGAGCACGGTGGTCGGCAGGGTCAGCTGGTCCAGTGGCACGTCCAGCGCCAGGGTCTGCAGGTGCGCGTCGTAGCGCACCACCGCGCCGCTGATCTGGTCCAGGTAGACCGGTGCATCGCCACTGGCGTTGAAGCCGAGCTGGCGGAGGACCTCGGGGCTGGCCTGCAGGCGGCCGCGGTTCTCGATGAAGGGAAGCAGCCCGCGTGGGGTGCTGTTGAGCGACACGTCCAGGTACAGCGTCTGGCTGGCGGTCAGCGGGGTGGGGGGCGGCAGGATCGCATCGGCGGAGATGCCGGATACGTCGGCGGCCCCGGTGGCCGTTGCGCCGGACACATCGGCGGCTTCGGTCGCCGCAGGAGCCAGGGCAGCAAGCAGCGCGCCCATCAACGCCTCAGCGAGCCGATGGGGGCGACAGTGGCGTCTGTTCCGACTCGCCATTGAGCTTGGCCGTGATCTGGTCGTTGTCGCGGTCGATCGCCATGCGCTCGATCGGCCAGCGCATCACCTGCCCGGGCAGCACGTAGCCCAGCAGGCCGGGATGCACGATGCGCGGACGCGTGGCGCTGCCGAGTGCGAGATCGGCAATCTGTGCATAGCTGTTGCCCGAATTGGCCACCTCGACGCCGTTGCGGCCATCATCCAGCGTCACCAGGCGCGCCTGCAGCTGCGGGGCGAGTTTGCCGGACGGGGGTTGTACGAACACCGGAATCGAGTAGCGCAGGACGAACTGCATGCCCTCGGCACGGGTGGCCAGGTCCGGCACCTCGTCCACGATCAGACGGTAATGCTGTTGCGCGACCGGTGGCTCGCGGGTCGGACGCATCACCCGCACCAGCTGCTGCTGGCCGGCCGCCAGCTCCTGCATCGGCGGGGAGGCCATCAGTTCGTTGGTGGGCAGCAGCTGCTCCTGGCCGCCCTGCTGCACCCAGCGGAAGACCCGCACCTGCAGCTTCACCGGCGAGGTGCCGCTGTTGGTCAGCCACAGCTCGCCGGCACGCTGGCGGGCTTCCAGCTGCAGGCTGGTGGGGGCGACCTGCAGGCTGGTGGCACCTGCCGTAGCGGCCGCCAGCAGGCACAGGGCGAGCAGCGCCACGCCGGTGGCGCGCCACGGGCGGGGTCCGGCCATGCGGGCGTGCTCCATCAATAGGTGATCGTGGCGGTGACCGTATCCAGGTAGTTGCCGGTGGCCGGGTTGTTGGTACTCAGGTTCAGGATCTGGCCGTAGACGATGTACGGCACGGCCAGGCCGGTGCCGATGCCCGCCTGGGTGTTGGTGCCGGTTGTGGCGCCCCAGACCAGGGTATGCGCGGCATCCTGGTAGAGCTGGTAGCCGACATAGTTGTTGGCAGTCACCGCAGCATTGGTGTTCTTCATCCGCCGGGTGGTGACGTCATTGGCGGTACCGGCATTGGCGCCCGCATTCAGCGCAATCGTGTAGGGGGTCAGTGCCGAGCACTGCGCGGTCACCGTACCCTGGCCGAGGGTTGGCGTGGCGGTGGTCGAGGCCGCCGTGCCGAAATCGACGTTCGTGGCCGCTGCCGCGGTGATGGTGCAGGCCTTGGTGACCACCAGGGTGACGTTGAATGTGGTGGTGTCTGCGGCCAGGGCCGGGCTGGACAGGAGGATCCCGGCCAAGGTCCAGGCAAGCGGGGAACGAAGCGGGAATCGCATGGACAACCTCCCTGACCCGAAGGTCCGTTGAACAAGGCGAAGACGGCACGCTCGGCGCCGCTTTGATGACTGCAAGGCCAGCTTAGGAGGCGCAAGTGTCTGTATTCCGTGATAAATAGGCAGTCGAAAGAGCGGATGCCATCACGCTTTCACTTTCCTTGCCGGAACTGTGCATGGCCCGGATCGCCAGTTGGGTGGCGTTCGTTCAGATTGCGGCCGGATCGGCGATAATGGGGGCCATGAGCGTGAATCTGAAAACCCCGCAGGAAATCGAGATGATGCGAATCGCCGGCCGCCTGGCCAGCGAAGTGCTCGACATCGTCACCCCACACGTCAAGCCCGGTGTCACCACCGAGGAACTGGACCGCATCTGCCACGACCACATCGTGAACGTGCAGGGCGCCATTCCGGCCAACGTCGGCTACCGCGGCTTCCCGAAGACCGTGTGCACTTCGGTCAACAACGTCATCTGCCATGGCATCCCCAGCGAAGGGAAGGTGCTCAAGGATGGCGACATCATCAACATCGACGTCACCGTCATCAAGGATGGCTGGCACGGCGACACCAGCCGCATGTACTTCGTCGGCACCCCGTCGGTGATGGCGCGCCGCCTGGTGGAAACCACCTACGAAGCCATGTGGCGCGGCATCCGTGCGGTGCGTCCGGGCGCCACTCTGGGCGACATCGGCCATGCCATCCAGAGCTACGCCGAAGGCGAGCGTTTCAGCGTGGTGCGCGAGTACTGCGGCCATGGCATCGGCAAGGTCTACCACGATGAGCCGCAGGTGGTGCATTACGGCCGCCCGGGCCAGGGCCTGGTGCTGCAGCCGGGCATGACCTTCACCATCGAACCGATGATCAACGAGGGCACCCGTTACAACAAGGTGCTGCCGGATGGCTGGACCGTGGTGACCAAGGACCGCAAGCTGTCGGCACAGTGGGAGCACATGATCGCGGTCACCGAGACCGGCGTGGACGTGCTGACCCTGTCGCCGGGCGAGTCGCAGGTCTCCTGAAGATGCTGCCGGCGAGTTCGCTGCTGGACACGCCGGCCGCGTCGCTCAACGACCCGGACTGGGCTGCTGCCGCGCGCCAGGCGCTGCAGCAGGCCGACGCGCGCCTGTACCGCCGCTTCGACCAGGGCGACAACATCGAGCGCCTGCTGGCGCTGCGCGCGCGTGCCGCCGACCATCTGATCCGCCTGGCGTGGCAGCGTTGCCTGCCGGCCGATAGTGGGCTGTCGTTGTTCGCGGTGGGTGGCTACGGTCGTGGTGAACTGTTCCCGCGATCGGACATCGACCTGCTGGTGTTCGGCGATCCGCCGGCACAGTTGGCGCACGAATCCGCCCTGGCACGCCTGTTTGCACTGCTGTGGGACTGCGGGCTGGCGGTCAGCCATGCGGTGCGTTCGGCGCCGCAGTGCCGCGAGGCGGCGGCGGACCAGACCGTGCTGACCGCGTTGATCGAGGCGCGCCCGATCCTGGCCGATGATGTGGCGCGTCGCGCGCTGCGCGAGGCCATCGACGATCGGGAACTGTGGCCGGCACGCGCGTTCTTCCTGGCCAAGCTGGAAGAGCTGCGTAACCGCCACCAGCGTTTCGGCGACACCGCCGACAACCTGGAGCCTGACCTGAAGGATGGCCCGGGTGGCCTGCGCGATCTGAACACGCTGGGCTGGATGGCACTGCGTGCCTTCGGCGTGCGTGACCTGGAGGCGCTGGTCGGGCTCGGCCATCTGGGCGCCGACGAAGCGGCAGCACTGAAGCGCGAACGTGCGGTGCTGGCGCGGCTGCGCTTCGGCCTGCATCTGGTCGCGCGCCGCCCGGAAGAGCGCCTGCGTTTCGATTACCAGAAGACCCTGGCCGCGCGCCTGGGCTTCGAAGACGATGCCGAGAACCTCGGTGTCGAGAAGATGATGCAGGGCTTCTACCGCGCCGCGCTGGTGGTGCGCCGGATCAGCGACCGCCTGCTGCAGCGCTTCGAGGAGCAGTTCGACGGCGAGGCGCAGCCCGAGCCGTTGACCGTGGGCTTCTCCCTGCGCCGTGGCTACCTGGCCGCCAACGAGGCCGACTGGCCGCGCGGTGATATCGGCCAGGTGTTCGCGCTGTTTGCCAGCTGGGCCAACAATCCGCAGGTGCGTGGACTGCATTCGCTGACCGCGCGCGCGCTGGCTGAAGCGCTACCGCTGCTGCCGGCCTACGACCAGGCCGATGCCGATGCGCGCGAACAGTTCCTGGCGCTGCTGCGCGGCCAGCGGCCTGTCGATACGCTCTCGCGCATGGCGCGGCTGGGCGTGCTTGGCCAGTGGATTCCCGCCTTCGCCCAGGTCAGCGGGCGCATGCAGTTCGACCTGTTCCATGTCTACACCGTCGACCAGCACACGCTGATGGTCCTGCGCAACATCGGCCTGTTTGCCAGCAGCCGTGCCGACGAGCGCTTCTCGATCGCGCACGAAGTGTGGCCGCGCCTGCGCAAGCCGGAACTGCTGCTGCTGGCCGGCCTGTTCCATGACATCGCCAAGGGCCGTGGTGGCGACCACTCGGAACTGGGGGCGGTGGACGCACGTGCGTTCTGCCATGCGCATGCGCTGAGTGGCACCGATACCGAGCTGGTGGCATGGCTGGTCGAACAGCACCTGCGCATGTCGGTGACCGCGCAGAAGCAGGACATCGCCGACCCGGAGGTGATCCATCGCTTCGCCACCCTGGTCGGCAGCCGTGACCGCCTCGACTATCTGTACCTGCTGACCTGCGCCGACATCGCCGGCACCAGCCCCAAGCTGTGGAATGCATGGAAGGACCGCCTGCTGGCCGACCTGTACTTCGCCACCCGGCGCGCGTTGCGCGAGGGGCTGGAGCACCCGGTGCCGGCGGCCGAGCGCGTGGCCGAGGCGCGCGACAGCGTGCGCGCGCTGGTGCGCGAACGGGGTTACGACGATGCCACCATCGACCGCCAGTTCGCGGTGATGCCGGATGAGGGCTTCATCCGCCTGCGCCCTGAGCAGCTGGCCTGGCAGGCCGCCGCGCTGGTGCCGGTGAAGCAGGGCCAGGCGCTGGTGAAGGTTCGCCGGATCAGCGTCGATGATCCGGCGCTGGAAGTGTTCGTGCATTCGCCGGACCGCGACGGCCTGTTCGCCGCGATCGTGATGACGCTGGACCGCAAGGGCTACGGCATCCACCGCGCACGCGTGCTGGATGGTCCGGCCGATACCATCTTCGATACCTTCGAAGTGAACCCGGCCGATACCTTCGCCGATGGCAGCAGTGCCAACCTGGAAGCGGCGCTGCGCGAGGCACTCAGCGGTGACCTGTCGCGCCTGCGGCCGTCACGCCGGGTGGTGCCACGGCAGCTGCGGCACTTCCGCTTCGCCCCGCGCATCGAGTTCCGCGATGAGCCCGGCGCAACCCGTTTTGCCCTGGTCGCCCCCGACCGCCCCGGTCTGCTGGCCGATGTGGCGTTCGTTCTGCGCAACCAGGGCCTGCGCGTGCATGATGCGCGCATTGCCACGTTCGGCGAACGCGCCGAAGACACCTTCGTGATCAGTGACGAACACGACCTCCCCCTGACTGAACCTGCCCGGCAGCAGCTGCATGACGCGATGCTGGCCTGCCTGGACCCTGATCGAAACGCCGGAGACCCCGCCTGATGGCCACCAAGCCCGCCAAGAAGACCGCCGCGACCCCCAAGAGCGCAGCGGCCCGGAAACCTGCTGCCGCCACACCGGCCGCGAAGAAGACCACCGCGCCGAAGAAGGCTGCTGCGGTGAAGGCCCCGGCGAAGAAAACGGCTGCGGTGAAGCGTGCTGTGAAGAAGCCGGCGCCGGCCAGGAGCGCCGAAGCCGTCCGCGCCGAAACCATCGCCCGCAAGTCGCTGCGCAAGCCGTCGGCCCCAGGCGTGGAAGAACTGAAGTTCGGCATCGAGAGTGCCTTCGAGCGCCGCGCCACCTTGACCCTGCATGAGCTGGAAGGCTCGACCAAGCCGCTGGTCAACCGCGTGATCGACGGCCTGGAAAGCGGCGAGTTCCGCGTCGCCGAGCCGGACGGCCAGGGCGGCTGGAAGGTCAACGAGTGGCTGAAGAAAGCCGTGCTGCTGTATTTCCGCGTCAACGACATGGCCGTGGTCGACGCCCGCCCGGCGCCGTTCTGGGATAAGGTCGAATCGCGCTTCGCCGGCTATGACGAGGCGAAGTTCCGCCGTAGCGGCGTTCGCGTGGTACCCGGCGCGATCGCCCGCCGCGGTACCTACTTCGGCAAGGACGTGGTGCTGATGCCGAGCTTCACCAACATCGGCGCCTACGTCGGCGAAGGCACCATGGTCGATACCTGGGCCACCGTCGGTTCCTGTGCGCAGATCGGTCAGCACTGCCACCTGTCCGGTGGCGCTGGCATTGGTGGCGTGCTGGAGCCGCTGCAGGCCAGCCCGACCATCATCGAGGACCACTGCTTCATCGGTGCGCGTTCGGAAGTGGTGGAAGGCGTGGTGGTCGGTCACCACAGCGTGATCGGCATGGGCGTGTTCCTCAGCCAGAGCACCCGCATCTACAACCGTGCCACCGGCGAGATCACCTACGGCTACATCCCGCCGTACAGCGTGGTGGTGTCCGGCTCGCTGCCGAGCAAGGACGGTACCCATTCGCTGTACTGCGCGGTGATCGTCAAGCAGGTTGATGCCAGGACCCGCAGCAAGACCAGCGTCAACGACCTGCTGCGCGGCCTGGCCGACTGAAGGTGACTGCGCCGGAGGATCTGGCGCAGTCCGCGATCTACCAGCATCCGTCGGACACCCTGTTCGGGCGGATGCTGCCGCGCCTGCTGCACGCCCCGCGCTGGACCTGGCTGCGCCGCGCACTGTCGCGGCGCTGGCCGATGCCGGCGCTGGCCAGTGATGTGCGCGACGTGGTCTACGTGAGCTGGTGGGTCGACGTGCGCCACGCACCAACGCCTCCGTCGGGTCATCATTACGTGGTCCATGCCGGATGTACGCCTTACACCATCCTCAGTTACCGCCACGGCCACTTCGGGCCGGCGCTGGCCGGGCCACTGCGTTCCTTGATGCCGTCCCCAAGGCAGAGCAACTGGCGCTGGTACCTGCGCCGTGATGACGATCCGGACGGGACACCGGTGGTGTTGTTCGACCGCAACGTGATGGACCAGCTGGCCTTCGTCGCCGGCGCGCGTGCTTTCAGCGATGCCATGCAGCCACACCTGTCCGGGCGCTTCGAGCACGTGGTGCGCGCCGATGGCGGTGGGTACACCCTGATCGAAGGCGGGCAGGGCAGTGCGCCTGGGCTGCACCTGAAGTGGCAGGCCGCAGCGGGCTGGGAGGACGCGGCGTGGACGGCTGCCTTCGGTGGCCATCAGGCCCTGCTGCGCTTCCTGACCTGCCAGGACGAGGCCATCGCCCGCACCTGTGATCGCCGCTGGGCCAGCACCCGTATCGCGCTGCCGGTGGAGATCGACCGCCTGCAGCCGTTGCAGCTGGAAGACGAACTGCAGTGCCCGCGCCTGCAGGCGATGGGCGTGGCGTTGCACGAGGGGCTGGCCTTCCGGCTGCCACGGGTCCCGTTCCGGGTCGTGTCCGAGCGCCTGTTGTGAGATTCTGACCCTCTGTTTTCCAGCATCACAGATGGCCATGAGCACCACTGTCTACGGTTTGAAGAACTGCGATACCTGCAAGAAGGCGACCAAGTGGCTGGACCGCTTCGGCATGCCGTACACCTTCGTCGACTACCGCGACAACAAGCCCAGCCCGGAAACACTGGTGGCGTGGGCTGAGCAGCTGGGTGGCCTGGCCGCGATGGTCAACAAGTCCTCGACCACCTGGCGGCAGCTGCCGGACAACCGCAAGGCCGCTGATTCCGAAGCCGAATGGAAGCTGCTGCTGCGCGAGTACCCGCAACTGATCAAGCGTCCGCTGGTGGTCACTGCCGATGGCACGGTCAGCCAGGGTTTCAGTGACAACGGCTTCAAGGCCCGCTTCGGTGTGGGTGACGCATGAGCGCGGTCCTCGACCTGACCTGCGAACTGATCGCACGGCCCTCGGTGACCCCCGATGATGCTGGCTGCCAGGCACTGTTGGCGGCACGCCTGAAGCAGGCCGGGTTCCAGTGCGATCACCTTCGCCTGGGCGACGTCGACAACCTGTGGGCGACCCACGGCCAAGGCGCACCGGTGTTGGTACTGCTGGGCCATACCGACGTGGTGCCGACGGGTCCGCGCGAGGCCTGGACCAGCGACCCGTTCACGCCGCAGATCCGCGATGGGGTGCTGTATGGCCGTGGCGCCGCCGACATGAAGGGCAGCGTGGCCGCGTTCGTGGTCGCCGCCGAGCAGTTCGTCGCCGCGCATCCCGATCACCCCGGTACGCTGGCGGTGCTGCTGACCAGCGACGAGGAAGGCGACGCCATTGATGGCGTGCGCCACGTCGCGCGCCTGTTCGCCGAGCGCGGCCAGCGCATCGACTGGTGCATCACCGGCGAGCCGTCATCGACCGCGATCCTGGGCGACCTGCTGCGCGTGGGGCGTCGTGGCAGCCTGTCGGCCAAGCTGCGCGTGCAGGGCGTGCAGGGCCACGTGGCGTATCCGGAGAAAGCGCGCAATCCCATCCACCAGGCCGCTCCGGCCCTGGCTGAACTGAGCGCGCGGCGCTGGGACGAGGGCTATGAAAGCTTCCCGCCGACCAGCCTGCAGGTCTCCAACATCCACGCCGGCACCGGCGCCAACAATGTGATTCCCGGCGAGCTGGAGGTGGATTTCAACATCCGCTACAACCCGCACTGGGACGCGCCGAAGCTGGAGGCGGAGATCACCGCACTGCTGGACCGGCACGGCCTGCAGTACGCGCTGAAGTGGCATCGCAGCGGCGAGCCGTTCTACACCCCGGAAGGCACACTGCGCGCCACCGCGCGTGCGGTGCTGGCTGAGCACATCGGCCGTGCCCCGGAAGAAAGCACCGGCGGCGGCACGTCCGATGCCCGCTTCATCGCGCCGCTGGGTGCGCAGTGCATCGAAGTGGGGCCGGTCAACGCCAGCATCCACCAGGTGGACGAGAACGTGCGCGTGGACGATCTGGAAGCGTTGCCGGGTCTGTACCAGCGTCTGGTGGAACGGCTGCTGGCGTAACCTGCGACGGCGGGTGCCGACCGTTGGTCGGCACGCCTTTCGCCGGCACCGCTTTCCTGTAGAGCCGAGCCATGCTCGGCTGATGTCTACCGGCAGGAGCAGCCGAGCATGGCCCGGCTCCACTATTCCGAAAAAAGGAAGAACGGCGGCTCGACCGCCTTCTTCCAGTAACCCGGCGCGGCCATGTAGAAGTGCTGCGCCTCGGCCTTGGCAAACCAGCGCGCCGCCGCCTCGGTGTCCTTCTCCACCCCTGGCGCACTGCGGCCCAGCAGCAGCCCGGCGAAGTACTGGCCGAACACATTGCCCTTCTCACCGGCGCGCTGGTACAGCTGCAGCGCACGCGCCGGATCGCGCGGCAGTCCCATGCCTTTCTCAAGCAGCGCGCCCAGGTCCACCTGCGCTTCGGCATCGCCACGCTCGGCGCGACGCTGGATCTGCGCAAGCAGCGGATGCATGGTGTCACCCTGTGCGGCCACCGCATCCGGTAGCCGTGACGATGAACTGGGGTAGCGCTCGTAGATCATTCCGCGCAGGTCCCAGCGCAGCGCCTGTTGCGCGTCGCCACGCTGACGATAGGCCTTGGCGAGCCCGAAGAACGCGTAGGGATTGCCGTGGTTGGCAGCTGCCAGATAGGCGCGTTCGCCACGTCGCCAGGATGCGTGCAGCACCGGTGCCGGGTTGATGTGGGGGCTGTCGGCATGGCGCAGCGTGCCGGAGATCCAGATCCGGCCCAGTGCTTCTTCCGCCTTGGTGTTGTGGAAGGTCCAGGGGGTGATCGCTGCGGCACGCTCGTAGTAGGCGATGGCGCGTGGATCGTTGAAGCGCTCGAAGGTTTCCGCGGCATCAAAGGCACCTTCGAAGCTGCCGTCGGTTCCGCGTTGTTCCAATGCCTGCTGCTGGGATTGCGGCAGCGTAGAAGGCGGGGGGAGGGTCTGGCAGGCCGCCAGGCCCAGGCAGAGCAGGGCGGCCAGTGCCCCGGTGCGTCCATTGCGCTGTTGCATTCCTGTTACACGGTTCAGGGCGCGCCATTATGCGCTCCAGGCGTGGTTGCTGACGCAACTGTTGCACCGCGCCGGAAACCGGGGTAGGGTCGATGCCATGTCGATCCACCTGGCCACCGCCGTCAATAACAACAACCGCAATAATCTGCGCGCGAATAATCGTGCGCGGCCGATGCGGGACTGCGCCCTGGGTAGATAGACAGCAACACACGCCCGGACACCAGAAAACCCGCATCAGCCGATGCGGGTTTTTTTGTGCCCGGGCGCAGCCCCACCCGGGCCAGGATGGCCGGTCGAACACCTTCCCACCCGTGAAATTCCCCAACAGGAGCTCCCCCATGTGTTCGATCTTCGGAATCTTCGGCCTGCAGGCCGGTGACGATCTTCCGGCCCTGCGCCGCCATGCGCTGGAACTGTCGCAGCGCCAGCGCCATCGTGGTCCGGACTGGAGCGGCGTGTACCTCGACGAAGGTGCGCTGCTGGTCCACGAGCGGCTGGCCATCGTCGACCCGGCCGGTGGGTCGCAGCCGCTGCTGTCGGCCGATGGCCAGCTGGCGCTGGCAGTGAACGGCGAGATCTACAACCATCAGGCATTGAAGGCGGCGCTGACCACCGCCTATGACTTCCAGACCGGCTCGGACTGCGAGGTGATCAACGCGCTGTACCGCCAGGGCGGCTCGCCGGCGCAGTGGCTGGAACAGCTCAACGGCATCTTCGCCTTCGCGTTGTGGGACCGTGAGAGTGGACGCGTGCTGGTGGCGCGCGACCCGGTCGGTGTGGTGCCGCTGTACTGGGGCCACGATGCCCAGGGGCGCCTGCGCGTAGCCTCGGAAATGAAAGCACTGGTCGATACCTGTGCCGACGTCGCGCAGTTCCCGCCGGGCCACTACTTCGACAGTGCCGGCGGTGAGCTGGTGCGCTACTACCAGCAACCGTGGCGCGACTATGCCGACGTACAGGGCCGCCAGGCCGATCTGGTCGAGCTGCGCCAGGCATTCGAGCACGCGGTGGAACGCCAGCTGATGAGCGATGTGCCGTACGGCGTGCTGCTGTCCGGTGGCCTCGATTCATCGCTGGTGGCGGCAGTTGCCGCACGCTACGCGCGTCGCCGCATCGAGGATGGTGGGCAGACCGAAGCCTGGTGGCCGCGCCTGCACTCGTTCGCGATCGGCCTGAAGGGCTCGCCCGATCTGGCGGCCGCGGCGATCGCTGCCGAGGCACTCGGCACCGTGCATCACGGCTTCGAATACACCTTCGAGGAAGGCCTCGACGCGTTGCCGGAAGTGATCCGCCACATCGAGACCTACGACGTCACCACCATCCGCGCATCGACGCCGATGTTCCTGCTGGCAAGGCGGATCAAGGCCATGGGGGTGAAGATGGTGCTGTCCGGCGAGGGCAGCGACGAGATCTTCGGTGGCTACCTGTACTTCCACAAGGCGCCGGACGCGCGTGAATTCCACGACGAGCTGGTGCGCAAGCTCGACGCGCTTCACAACTACGACTGCCTGCGTGCCAACAAGTCGATGATGGCCTGGGGCGTGGAGCCGCGCGTACCGTTCCTGGACCGTGAGTTCCTCGATGTGGCGATGCGCTTCGATGCCGCGCACAAGATGGTCGGCGCCGGCTTTGGTGGCCGCCGCATCGAGAAGGCGGTGCTGCGCGAGGCGTTCGATGGCTACCTGCCGGACAGCATCCTGTGGCGGCAGAAGGAGCAGTTCAGCGACGGCGTCGGCTATGGCTGGATCGACGGGCTGAAGGCGCACGCCGAGGCGCAGGTCAGTGATCGCGTGCTGGCCGCCGCCGACAAGCGCTTCCCGCACAACCCGCCGCAGACCAAGGAGGCGTACTACTACCGCCATCTGTTCGAGCAGTTCTTCCCGAGCCGCGCGGCGGCCGAGACCGTACCGGGCGGCAAGTCGATCGCGTGTTCGTCGCCAGCGGCCATTGCCTGGGATGCCAGCTTTGCTGCGGCTGCAGATCCTTCTGGCCGCGCGATTGCCGGCGTGCACGAACAGGCGCTGGCCTAGCGCCGGCCGCTGGCCGGCAATAGCAGGGGGCAGGTTCCTTTTCTACCTTGGAAAGGGGATCTGCCCCCGATCGTCAACGTGCAGGCACCAGCGTCATCGAGTGCTGCGCCGTGCCGGGCAGGAACGGCGTCGGCCGCCCATGCACCCAGTCTTCGTGGCCGGCACCCCAGTATGGCGAGAGCGGATGCCCGCTCTGGCCACCGGGCATATGCACGATGCCGTCGGCCTCGTGGCCGGGTGAAACCACCATGCGCTCGGAGGCACCGAAGTTGGGGGTCTGCACGCGCGGCATGTCGCGGTCGCCGGGCAGGCGGTCGGCGGGCATGCACAGCCAGCGCTTGGCGATGTCGGGCAACGCTCGGGCGATGGGATGGCAGATCGCCGCAGTATTGCGTTCGCCCCAGCTGCGCTTGGCCAGAGGGCCCTGCTTGGACAGCTCGCTCTCGGTACGGCGGGCGGCATCGATCAGCAACGCGTCCCAGCTGTCGAAGGCGGGCGGCAGCAGATTGGCCGGACGCTCTTGCAGCATGGGCCAGGCCACGCCTTCCAGCTGCGCCAGACGTGGGTCCAGATAGTCATCGCCCAGTGCCGCGTTGGCCGGTGCCAGCAGCGCATCGGACAACGTCTCCATCACCTGCGTGCGGAATTCACGCACCACCCGGTAGCTGACCGAACTGGCCGAAGCGCGGCCGCCCCATTGATGGCTGACCGCCTTCAAACGCTTCAGCGCAGGGTCGTCACTACGTTCGATGACGTCGTGCAGCAGCGCCCACCAGCGCTGCAGGAACACCGCACGATCATCGAGCTGGATCGCCAGCAGATCGTGCTCGTCGAAGCGCTCCTGGATTGCCAGCAGGTCGCGGATCTGCCGCGCCCGGGCACCAAGGTCATAGCCGCCATTGCCAACGCTGGCCAGTGCTTCGCCGTCGAGGACGCGACCGTTGGCGGTCCACAGGCGATGGTTGGGGGGATCGATCAGTGCCGGCGAGGCATCGCTGCGGATCGGCCACGGCGCGCAATCCTGGTTGCTGGCCGCAGTGAAGCCGGCCGGTGCACAGCCGGGGCCTCGGTCGGGGCGGGCGCCGATCAGGCGCCAGGCGATGCGCCCGCTGCGGTCGCCGAGCACCAGGTTCTGTGCGGGAATGCCAGCACGGTCGGCGAAGTGCAGTGCACCGTCGAGGTCACCGGCGCGGGCCAGGTCACCGAAGTCCAGGCGCACCGCGCCGGGCAGGTGTGCGACCCAGCGCAGCGCATCGCCGCTGCCATCGGCATGGGTATGCAGGATCGGCCCCCAGTCGGTTTCGCGCACCGGCAACAGCACGTCGGCCCGGCCGGCCACGGCGATGCGCTCTTCATGCACCGTGACTGCGGCGTTGGCCGGTTCAGCGCGGTAATCGGCGGTGTCGATGTAGCTGTTGGTGAAGCCCCAGGCCACGTGCCCGTTGCTGCCGACGATCACCGCCGGAAGGCCGGGCAGCGAGAAGCCGGTGACGTCAACCTGGCCTCCGGCCGCCTGCGGGTCCGGATAGCGCAGGCGCACGCGGAACCACAGGCCCGGCGCGCGCAGGCCGAGATGCATGTCGTCGGCGACGATCGCGCGACCGTCGGCGGTGAGCGCGCCGGCCACGGCGAAGTTGTTGCTGCCGATGACATCGGCCTCTTCCTGCTCGGTGCCCGGTTTCGCCTTCAATGTGCGCAGATCCAGCTGGCTGGCATCGGGCAGGGCGGCGTTGCCGGTCGGTTCGCCGAACAGTGGCGCATCCCATTCGGTGCCGTCGTGGGCGATCAGCGCGTACAGCGCCGGCGGCACCACCGCGCGGATGCGGCTGAGCGCAAGCTCGGTCTGGTTGTTCGGGTCCTGCAGGTCGGCGTACATGGCCAGACCGGTCAGCACGCTGTCGCTGGCCTGCCAGGGCTGCGGCGATTGCCGCAGCAGCAGGTACGCCCAGGGCCGTACGGAAAGGCCGGACAGCCCTTCGTTGACACCGTCGACATAGGCACGCACGGCCGCGCCGTTGTCGCCCAACGCGGCCTGCAGATTCGCCTCGGTGCGTGCGCGCAGGCGATGCACGCGCATGCGTTTGTCGGCGTCGATGGCCTTGGGTCCGAACAGCGCTGACAGCTCACCGGCGGCACTGCGGCGCATCAGATCCATCTCGAAATAGCGTTCCTGCGCATGCACGCGGCCGAGTGCGCGCATCGCGTCGGCCTGACTGCCGGCAGTGATGGTGACCACGCCCAGCGCATCGCGCTCGATGGTGACCGGCTTGGCCAGCCCCGGCAGCGCATGCTCGCCGTCCAGGTCGGCCAGGCTGCCGCGCAGCAGCAGCCACAGGACCAGTGCGGTGACCAGCACGATGGCGATCAACACGCCCAGCACCCAACGCCATGTACGTCGCATCGCACGTCCTTTCCGAACTCGTGGGCCGATTGTAGCCGCAGGCGCAACTGCGACTGATTCCGATTAGATCACCGTATTTTGAAATGCGGCACCCTATGTCACATCGATTCACAGGAGCCCCCCATGAAAGGCAACCCGGACGTCATCGCCTGCCTGAAGGAACTGCTGCGCGGCGAGCTTGCTGCCCGTGACCAGTACTTCATCCATTCCCGCCGCTACGAGGACCAGGGCCTGTTCGCGCTGTACGAACGCCTGAACCACGAGATGGAAGAGGAAACCCAGCACGCCGATGCGCTGCTGCGCCGGATCCTGTTCCTGGGCGGCGATCCGGACATGCGCCCGCATGCCACTGAGCCGGGCAAGACCGTGGAAGAGATGCTGCAGAAGGATCTCGACACTGAATACGCGGTTCGGAACAATCTCGCCGCCGGCATGAAGCTGTGCGAAGAGAAGGGCGACTACGTGAGCCGCGACATTCTACTGGCGCAGCTGAAGGACACCGAGGAAGACCACGCCTGGTGGCTGGAGCAGCAGCTGGGCCTGATCAAGCGCATCGGCCTGGAGCTGTACCAGCTGAGCAAGATCGACGGCAGCGGCGCCCCGGCGCACTGAGCCGGCACCCCGATCCGGTAGGGCCGACTGTTAGTCGGCCGCTCTCCAAACGGCAGCCGACTAACAGTCGGCTCTACCAGAGGCAGAAGCAGCCGACTAACAGTCGGCTCTACCAGACGAAGCACAGCGTTCTGTCGCCCGCCAGCACCGGAGCACCGCCAGCCAGCCTACGCCAGCCAGCCGTTCCGCCGCCCGCCAGCCGACAACAAAAAAGCCGGGGAATGCCCCGGCTTTTTCGTGCCTGATCTCCGGCAAGGCGTGTCAACAAAGGTTGACACCCGCAGGGGCAGGGCCCCAGCCCTTACTCCACCGACAACCCTTCCACCTTCTGCCAGCCGCGCGGCAGCAGGTGGCCGCGGGTGGCGCGGGCGCCGAGGTAAGCGTCGAGCTCGTTGAACTTCAGGCCCATGATGCGCTGGCCGCTGCGTACCTGCAGGGTCTGCCCCGGGCTGATCGCCACGATGGCGACCACGCGTTCGGTGGCGAGCTTGGCCTTCGGGATCTCGATGATCTTGTTGCCCTTGCCCTTGTCCAGTTCCGGCAGGTCGTTGGCGGCGATCGCCAGCAGGTTGCCGGAACTGGTCACCGCCACGATGCGGTCGGTGGCGACGTTGGCCACCACCGACGGGGTCAGCACCGTGGAGCCGGCCGACAGGTTCAGCATCGCCTTGCCGGCCTTGTTGCGGCCGATCAGGTTCTCGAAGCGGGTGACGAAGCCGTAGCCGTGGGTGGAAGCCAGCACGAAGCGGGTGTCCGGCTCGGCGCTGGCCAGGGTCACGAAGCTGGTGCCCGCTGCCGGCGAGAAGCGGCCGGTCAGCGGTTCGCCGTTGCCACGCGCGGAGGGCAGGGTGTGCACCGGCGTCGAGTAGGCGCGACCCTCGCTGTCGAGGAACGCGACCTGCTGCGTGCTGCGCGCACGCACCGCGCCCTGCAGGGCGTCACCATCACGGTAGGACAGGGCGGATGCATCGACGTCGTGGCCCTTGGCGGCACGGATCCAGCCCTTCTCCGACAGCACCACGGTCATCGGCTCGCTCGGTACCAGCTCGGTCTCGTCGATGGCCTGCGCGGCCTGGCGCTGCACCAGCGGCGAACGGCGCGCGTCGCCGAACTTCTTGGCATCTGCGGTCAGTTCGTCGCGGATCAGCTTCTTCAGCTTGGCCTTGCTGTCGAGGATGCCAAGGATCTTCTCGCGCTCCTTGGCCAGCTCGTCCTGCTCGCCGCGGATCTTCATCTCTTCCAGGCGCGCCAGCTGCTTCAGCTTGGTTTCCAGGATGTACTCGGCCTGGTCGTCGGACAGGCCGAAGCGCGCGATCAGCGCTGCCTTCGGTTCGTCCTCGGTACGGATGATGTGGATCACCTCGTCCAGGTTGAGGAAGGCCACCAGCAGGCCTTCCAACAGGTGCAGGCGGCGCTCGACCTTCTGCAGGCGGTGCTGCAGGCGGCGGGTGACGGTGTTGCTGCGGAAGGTCAGCCATTCGCTGAGCAGCATCTTCAGGTTCTTCACCTGCGGACGGCCGTCCAGCCCGATCACGTTGAGGTTGACGCGGTAGCTGCGCTCCATGTCCGTGGTGGCGAACAGGTGGCCCATCAGCTGCTCGGCATCGACACGGTTGGAGCGCGGTACCAGCACCACGCGCACCGGGTTGGCGTGGTCGGACTCATCGCGGATGTCTTCCAACCACGGCAGCTTCTTGGCGCGCATCTGTGCGGCGATCTGCTCGATCACCTTCGACGGCGACACCTGGAACGGCAGCGCGGTGACCACGATGTTGTTGGCTTCCTTGGCGAAGGTCGCACGCGCACGCACGCTGCCGTTGCCGGTCTCGTACATCGTGCGCAGGTCGTTGGCCGCGGTGATGATCTCGGCGCTGGATGGATAGTCCGGGCCCTGCACGTGCTCGCACAGGTCGCGCACGCTGGCCTCGGGGTTGTCCAGCAGGTGCAGCAGCGCGCTGACGATCTCGTTGAGATTGTGCGGCGGCACGTCGGTGGCCATGCCCACGGCGATGCCGGTGGTGCCGTTGAGCAGCAGATGCGGCAGGCGTGCCGGCATCCAGGTCGGTTCCTGCAGGGTGCCGTCGAAGTTCGGTGCCCAGTCGGTGGTGCCCTGGCCCAGTTCGCCCAGCAGCACTTCGGCGATCGGGGTCAGCTTGGATTCGGTGTAACGCATCGCCGCGAACGACTTCGGGTCGTCGCTGGAGCCGAAGTTGCCCTGGCCCTCGATCAGCGGGTAGCGGTACGAGAACGGCTGGGCCATCAGCACCAGCGCCTCGTAGCACGCGCTGTCGCCGTGCGGGTGGTACTTACCGATGACGTCACCGACGGTACGCGCGGACTTCTTCGGCTTGGACGCGGCATTCAGGCCCAGCTCGCTCATCGAATAGATGATGCGGCGCTGCACCGGCTTCAGGCCGTCGCCGATGAACGGCAGGGCGCGGTCCAGGACCACGTACATCGAGTAGTCGAGGTAGGCGCGTTCGGCGTACTCGCGCAGCGGCAGTTGTTCGAATCCGTGGAACACGGGGCGGGCAAGTTCGGTCATGCGGCGTTGTTACCTGTTGTCGGGAGGCGGCGACGGCGGTCGCCGCTCGCAATCCTGTGATTATCCGGATGCGGCGGGGGATGCCAAGCCACGTGCAGGGTCCAGCCCGGTTTCCAGGCCATGCCCGGCCCGTGCCAGGTAGCGTCCCGGCGGCAGCCCGAAGTGGCGGCGGAACACGGTGACGAAGGCGCTGGCGCTGCTGAAACCCAGTGCATGGGCGATATCGGCCACGCTGCGGCCTTCGGTCAGCTGGCGCAGGGCCTCGGACAGGCGGGCCTGCTGCCGCCACTGCGCGAAGCTGAGGGTGGTCTCGTCGCGGAAGTGACGGGTCAGGCTGCGCGGCGACAGGCCAGCCCAATGCGCCCATTCGGCCAGGCTGCGCTCGTCGGACGGGTCGGCCAGCAGCTGTGAGGCGATCTTCAGCAGGCGCCGGTCGTGCGGCATCGGCAGGTGCATGCGCTGGCGCGGCGCGGTGCGGATCTCGTCCAGCAGCACGCTGATGATGTGCTGGCGCTCGGGCGTGGTGTCGTAGCCCTGGGGCCACTCGCAGATGCGGTCGGCCAACGCCTGTGCCAGCTTGGACAGGCCCAGCACGCACGGGTCGGAAGGCAGGGGGGCGCAGTCCGGTGCAGCCAATGCCATGCCCCAGCCACGCAGTGGGCCGTCGAGAGTGACCGTATGCGGCTCCAGTGGCGGCATCCAGCCGGCCGAGCCCGGTGCCAGTGACCAGGTGCCGTGCGAGGTGCGGGTGGTCAACAGGCCGCGCTCCACGCAGATCAGCTGCGCGCGCTGGTGATGATGCCAGTCCACTTCTCGAACCAGTCCCTGCGGGCTGTCAAAGCGGAAGGCGACAATCGGTGGGCCGTCATTGCGCTCGAACCAGTCCAGTGCGTCATCCCTGAGCAGGCGCTTGGAAGGGGGGATTTCTGCCTTGTTCATCATATTCGCTGGCTGAAATGTGACATCCATTGGCTGAATTGTACTACCGGGCCACCTGACCAGATCATTAAGGTAGGCGCCTTCACTGATCCAGCCCGCTGCTGCAACACAGCATTCGATGCCAGATCGAATATTTCCATTGAGAAATATTTTTTTTGGAAGAGAATGCTCCCCCATGATCTGTCCTGCAACCACTCCCCCCAGCTTCGGCCTGCTGCTGCGCCAGGTGCGCGACGGCCTGGTCCGGCAACTGGACGCGTCCATGGCCGAAGAAGACCTGGGTATCGGCTTCACCCACTACATCGGGTTGAAGGTGCTCTCGCACATGGCCCCGTGCACGGCCAACGAACTGGCCCAGGCCATCGACCAGGTGCCCAGCGCAGTCACCCGCCTGCTGGACAAGCTCGAGGCACTGGGCTGCGTCCGCCGCGAACCGCATGCGCAGGACCGGCGTGCGCTGCAGATCGTGCTGACCGATGAAGGCCGCGCGCTGTGGGCGCGGTTGAAGCTGCGCGGCGACGCGGTGATGGATTACGCCCTGCGTGATCTTTCCGCCGACGAACGCACGCTGCTGCTGTCCCTCCTTACCCGAATCCGCGATTCCCTGACGACCCCATGAACCCGATCCCGCATTCCACTCTCCGCCGGTCCGGGCGCGCGCTGCTGGTGTCAGCGCTGGCCCTGGCCCTGGCCGCCTGCGCCAGCAGCCGTGGCCTCAACCCGCAGGGCCACGTGCTTGATGTGGACAGCCTGCACAGCGAACGCACCCTGGCCGATACCGACCTGAGCGCCACCGGCTTCCCGGCGCAGGACTGGTGGAAGGCGCTGGGCGATGCGCAGCTGGACGCGCTGATTGCCGAGGGCCTGGCGGGCCACCCGAGCCTGGATGCCGCCGATGCGCGCCTGCGCCAGGCACAGGCCCAGGTCGGCACCGCACGCGCCGATGAGCTGCCCAGCCTGTCGGTGTCCGGTGGCTACACCGGCCTGCGCCTGCCCGAGTCGATGGTTGGCAGTGAAATGGGCGGTCGCTATGGCGGCAGCAGCCAGGTCGCCTTCGATTTCAGCTACGGCGTCGATCTATGGGGCGGCAAGCGCGCTGCCTGGGAAGCTGCGGTGGATGGCGCGCATGCCGCCACCGTCGAAGCCCAGGCCGCACGCCTGAACCTGTCCACCGGTATTGCCCAGGCCTATGCCGACCTGGCTTACGCATGGCAGCTCAACGACGTGGCCGAGGAAGAACTGAGCCGCTCGCAGAAGTCGCTGCAGCTGACCCGCCAGCGCCGCGGCGCCGGGATCGACAGCGATCTGCAGGTGCGCCAGGCTGAGGCCCGCGTGCCGGCCGCGCAGCAGCAGGTGCTGGCCGCGCAGCAGCGCATCGACGCCGCCCGCACCGCGCTGGCCGCACTGGTTGGCAAAGGCCCGGACCGTGGCCTGTCGATCCAGCGCCCGCAGCCGTTGAACCCGATGGCGCTGCAGCTGCCGGGCGTGCTGCCCAGCGAACTGCTGGGCCGTCGCCCGGATATCGTCGCCGCACGCTGGCGCGTGGAAGCGGCCAACAAGCAGATCAAGGTCGCCAAGACCAAGTTCTACCCCAGCTTCAACCTGACCGCACTGGCCGGCGTGGTTGCCCCGAACGTGGGCGATCTGTTGAAGAGCAGTTCCACCTTCGCCTACATCGGCCCGGCATTGAGCCTGCCGATCTTCGAAGGCGGCAAGCTGCGCGCCAACCTGGCCAACACCGATGCGCAGTACGACCTGGCGGTGGCCAACTACAACCAGACCGTGCTCGACGCACTGCGCGATGTCGCTGACCAGGTCAACGCGGTGCGTTCGCTGGCACAGCAGGCGCACTCGCAGCAGCAGGCGGTGGACACCGCCCGCTCGGCCTTCGACCTGGCCCAGCAGCGCTACCGCGCCGGCATCGGCAGCTACCTGGACGTGCTGACCGCGCAGTCCACCCTGCTGCAGTCGCAGCAGCAGCTGGCCGGCCTGCAATCGCAGCAGGTGCAGACCTCGGTGCGCCTGAGCAAGGCGCTGGGTGGTGGTTTCCAGCCCGCTGACGCCGACCGCGCACCGATCGCCTCCCATTCCGATTCCTCGCATTCCTGAAGACCTCCGCCATGAGCCAGACCCAAGACACCGCGGCCCCGGCCGCCTCCAACCGCCGCGGCAACCTGCTGCGCGGCCTGTTCGTGATCGTCGTGCTGCTGCTTGCCGCACTGGCACTGTGGTACTTCATGTTCGGCCGTTGGTTCGAAGAAACCGACGACGCCTACGTGCAGGGCAACCAGGTGCAGATCACCCCGCTGGTGGCCGGTACCGTGGTTGCCATCAACGCCGATGACGGCATGCGCGTGGAGCGCGGCCAGCTGCTGGTGCAGCTGGACCCGTCCGACACCGCAGTGGCGCTGCAGCAGGCCGAAGCCAACCTGGCCAAGACCGTGCGCCAGACTCGAGGCCTGTACCGCAGCGTGGAAGGCGCGCAGGCAGACTTGAACGCCCGCCAGGTGACCCTGAAGCGCGTGCGCGACGACTTCGCCCGCCGCAAGGACCTGGCTGCCACCGGCGCCATCTCCAACGAAGAACTGGCCCACGCGCGTGACGAGCTGGCTGCTGCCGAAGCGGCCGTGGCCGGTTCGCGCGAGACCGTCGAGCGCAACCGCGCGCTGGTCGACGACACCGTGATCGCCACCCAGCCGGACGTGCAGGCGGCCGCCGCACAGCTGCGCCAGGCCTTCCTCAACAACGCCCGCGCCGGCATCGTCGCGCCGGTCACCGGGTATGTCGCCCGTCGTTCGGTGCAGGTCGGCCAGCGCGTGCAGCCGGGCAATGCGCTGATGGCCGTGGTGCCGACCGAGCAGATGTGGGTCGAGGCCAACTTCAAGGAAACCCAGCTGCGCCACATGCGCCTGGGCCAGGAAGTGGAGCTGAAGTCGGACCTGTACGCCGGCGACGTGAAGTACAAGGGCCGCATCCAGAGCCTGGGCCTGGGTACCGGCTCGGCGTTCTCGCTGCTGCCGGCGCAGAACGCCAGCGGCAACTGGATCAAGATCGTGCAGCGCGTGCCGGTGCGCATCGCCATCGATGCCAAGCAGCTGGCCGAACACCCGCTGCGCATCGGCCTGTCGATGAAGGCCGAAGTGAGCCTGCGCGACCAGAAGGGTGAAGTGCTGCCGAGCGCCCCGGCCAAGGGTACGGTGTTCGACACCGACGTGTATGCCAAGCAGCTGCATGATGCCGACGAGGTGATCCACACGATCATCCAGGGCAACCTGCCGCAGCAGGCGAAGGTGGGCTGAGGTCGCCATGTCCGCACAAGCTCCAGCCGCGCCCGGCGCTCCGGCGGCGCCGGGTGCGGCCTCCGGATTCCTGCCGCCCAGCGTCGCCCTGTGCACCGTGGGCCTGGCCATGGCGTCGTTCATGCAGGTGCTCGACACCACCATCGCCAACGTCTCGCTGCCGACCATCGCCGGTAACCTCGGCGCCAGTTCACAGCAGGCAACCTGGGTCATCACCTCGTTCGCGGTCAGCACGGCCATCGCGCTGCCGCTGACCGGCTGGCTCAGCCGCCGTTTCGGCGAACGCAAGCTGTTCGTCTGGGCCACGCTGGCCTTCGTCATCACCTCGCTGCTGTGCGGCCTGGCGCAGAGCATGGGCATGCTGGTGCTGTCGCGTGCATTGCAGGGCTTCGTGGCCGGCCCGATGTACCCGATCACGCAGTCGCTGCTGGTCTCGATCTATCCACGTGAGAAACGCGGACAGGCATTGGCGCTGCTGGCGATGATCACGGTGGTGGCGCCGATCTGTGGCCCGATCCTCGGTGGCTGGATCACCGACAACTACAGCTGGGAATGGATCTTCCTGATCAACGTGCCGCTGGGCATCTTCGCTGCGCTGGTGGTGGGCAACCAGCTGAAGGGGCGCCCGGAGCAGATCGAGAAGCCGAAGATGGACTACGTCGGCCTGATCACTCTGGTGATTGGTGTCGGTGCGCTGCAGCTGGTGCTTGATCTTGGCAACGACGAGGACTGGTTCTCGTCGATGAAGATCGTGGTGCTGGCCTGCGTGGCGGTGGTGACGCTGACGGTGTTCCTGATCTGGGAACTGACCGACAAGGATCCGATCGTCGACCTGAAGCTGTTCCGCCATCGCAACTTCCGTGCCGGTACGCTGGCGATGGTGGTGGCCTACGCGGCGTTCTTCAGCGTGGCCCTGCTGATTCCGCAGTGGTTGCAGCGTGACATGGGCTACACCGCGATCTGGGCGGGCCTGGCGACGGCGCCGATCGGCGTCCTGCCGGTGATCATGACGCCGTTCGTGGGCAAGTATGCGTCGCGCTTCGACATGCGCATGCTGGCGACCATCGCCTTCGTGTTCCTGTCGATGACCAGCTTCCTGCGTTCCGGCTTCAACCTGCAGGTGGACTTCCAGCATGTGGCCGGCGTGCAGTTGATCATGGGCATCGGCGTCGCGCTGTTCTTCATGCCGGTGCTGCAGATCCTGCTGTCGGACCTGGATGGGCGCGAGATCGCGGCGGGCTCCGGCCTGGCCACGTTCCTGCGTACGCTGGGCGGCAGCTTCGCGGCGTCGCTGACGACGTGGCTGTGGGCGCGGCGCACCCAGGTGCACCATGCCGACCTGACCGAGCACATCTCGGCCTATCAGCCGGGCATGCAGGACCAGGTTGCCGCGATGGGGCAGGGCGACCTGCAACACGGTGCAGCGGTACTGAACAACATGATCAACCACCAGGCATCACAGATGGGCTTCAACGACATCTTCTTCCTGCTGGGCTGGATCTTCCTGGCGATCATCACCTTCCTGTGGCTGGCCAAGCCGCCGTTTGGTGCGGGCGCGGGTGCGGCCTCTGCGGGCGGTGGGCACTGATCGATCTGCCACTCGGTAGCGCCGGGCCACGCCCGGCGGATTTCCCGCAGAATGCATCCGCGCATGGCGCGGATCTACTGGATGCAGATGCAGAAACCCCGCCGGATGGCGGGGTTCTTGTTTGTGCGTTGCTGGCAACGTCGCGCCGTGTCTATCTGGTGGCGTACCGAAGTACATCCAGGCCAAGAGCATTGGCCAAGTCTAGCGGGTGCGATACACGCGCTTGAACACCACGCGATCACGGAACAGCTGGGCCATCGCCCACATTCCTGCCACAAGTACGCCGCCGCCGCTGATCCAGCCGGCAGTGGCCTGCAGGTGGCTGCCGACGAATGCGCCGCAGACAAGGGCGGCGACAAAGACAACCGCGTACGCTTCCCGGGATGCGCCATAGTGGACTTCGGCCTGGCATCCCACGCAGACACTTACGCCGTGGTTGGAGGCGGTGTGGCAGTGGGGACAGATGATGCTGCGCTGCATGGAGCGTCCTTTATTGGAGGAAGGCGCGCAGAGGCAGGGCATGATGGAGTGCCTGCACCCGGCATCCGAGAATCTGCCTGCCGGGGGCGAGGAATCGCGAGTGGATTCCATCCAGGAGAAGTACGAGTTCGAACGAAACGTGGAATGGGTCCCGAAAAGGTTGTCGTTCTGGGCGCGATAGCGACGCGCCGGCCGGAGATCGCGCGAGCAGGTAGCTGCCAAGGAGGTGCCGGATACGACACATTGAGCGGCAATCGCAATGCAACGTGCACCCAAACCCCGGACATGAAAAAACCCGCTTTCGCGGGTTTGATCATTTGCTGAGTCATGGTGCCCAGGAGAGGACTCGAACCTCCACGAAGTTGCCCCCGCTAGCACCTGAAGCTAGTGCGTCTACCAATTCCGCCACCTGGGCGACTCAGGAGACGAATTATGGGGAACGACAGAGGATGTGTCAACAACATTTCACACTTTTTTCTGCGGCTGCACGCCCAGGTGATGCAGCAGGCTGCGCATCGCCGGTGACAGCTGCGCCCACTCGGCAAAACACGCACACAGGCGACGTTGTGCCCACGCATCCGAGAGCCCTATGCCCACCGTGTGCGTGCTGCGCCGATGCTGATGGGCGATGGTCCGCGGCACGATGCCGACACCGATACCGTGGCCGACCATGATGCACACGCCTTCGAAGGTCTTCATGCGGATGCGCACATCCAGGCGTCGCCCGATGTCGCGCGCCTGGTCCTCGATGTAGGTCTGCAGTGCATTGCCATCCGCGAGGGCGACGAAGGTCTCGCCGACAACATCGGCGAAGGTCACGCTGCGCTTCGATGCAAGGCGGTGGTCTGCGGGCAGCAGCATCACCAGTGGGTCCTCGGCTACCACATGCTGCTGCAGGCCGGCAGCGTCGACTGCATCACTGATGATGCCGGCCTCGGCCTGGCCAGCGCTGATCGCACGCACGACTTCGGGGCTGGTGCGCTCCAGCAGTTCCACGTGCAGGCGTGGGCGTTCGGCCAGCCACGGTGCCAGCCGCGAGGGCAGGTAGTTGGTCAGTGCTGCGGTATTGGCATACAGATGCAGGGTGCCGCGCGCGCCATGCGCGAATGCCTGCAGTTCGCTGCGCAGCTGCGTCTGCTGCTGCAGGATCAGGCGTGCATGGTGGGCGAGGGCGGCGCCGGCTTCGGTCAGGCTGACGCCACGTGGATGACGGTTCAACAGCGGGGTGCCGGCATCGGCTTCGATCGTGCGCAGGCGTTCGCTGGCCGACGCCAGTGCCAGGTTTGCCTGCGCTGCGCCGGCCGTGATGCTGCCCGCCTCGGCAATCGCCAGGAACAGGCGCAGGTCGGCGATATCCATCCGCATGTGATGCCCTCATCGCAATGCCCGAGCCTTCGGATCAGCCGAAGGGTGGGCCGGGAAGACCGCATTGTGCGCCGTGCGACGGCCCGATCCAATGAAGGCATGAATGAATCGATGTACTTCTACGTGCTGCTGGTGGTGGTGTTCGTGCTGGCCGGTGTGGTCAAGGGCGTGACCGGCATGGGCCTGCCGACCGTGGCGATGGGGCTGCTCGGCAGTACGCTGTCGCCGGTGGCGGCGGCGTCGATGCTGTTCATTCCCACCTTCGTCACCAATGCGTGGCAGCTGTTGTCCGGGCCGTCGCTGGGTCACATCGTTCGGCGGCTGTGGCCGATGATGCTGGCGGTGGTGGCGGTGACGCTGGGTTCGGCAGCGCTGCTGGTGCGGGTCGATCGCACCGGGTCGCGCGTTGCACTGGGTGTAGCGCTGGTGGTCTATGCGGCCTATGCCCTGCTTGCGCCGGTGTTCCGCGTGCCGCAGCGGCGCGAGCGTTGGCTGGGGCCGCTGGTGGGCGCGTTGTCGGGCGTAGTGACCGGCGCCACCGGCGTGTTCGTGATGCCGGCGGTGCCGTACCTGCAGTCGCTGGGGTTGCAGCGCGAGGAGCTGGTGCAGGCGCTCGGGCTGGCGTTCACCGTATCGACGATTTCGCTGACAACTGGCCTGGTGCTGCACGGCGCATTCGGCATCCAGCAGCTGGGGCTGAGTGCGTTGGCGGTGCTGCCGGCATTGCTGGGCATGTGGCTGGGGCAGGTGATCCGGCAGCGGATCAGTGCGCGGGTGTTTCGCGCCTGCTTCCTTGCGTTCCTGCTGTTGCTCGGCCTGGAGCTGGTGCTGCGGCCGTTGTTCTGATGCCGGGTTCCGGGCATGAAAAAACCCGCTTTCGCGGGTTTTTCTCATTCTCGACGTGGTGCCCAGGAGAGGACTCGAACCTCCACGGTTTTACCCGCTAGTACCTGAAACTAGTGCGTCTACCAATTCCGCCACCTGGGCGTCGAGGAGCGAGATTATGGGGTGTTGTTACGGGGGTGTCAACACTTTTGCAGATCCGGGGTCGGATCCCGTTTCGTCTGCGAAACGGACTCTGGCCCCAGGGGGCTCACGTTGGGTCAGAGCCTTTTCCTGTGGAAAGGGAACCGACCAGGGGCCGGCCCCATTGCCGGATTACACGCAAAAAAAATCCCCGCCGAAGCGAGGAGTTTTTTCGTTGGTGCCCAGGAGAGGACTCGAACCTCCACGGTTTTACCCGCTAGTACCTGAAACTAGTGCGTCTACCAATTCCGCCACCTGGGCGTTCCAGAGGCGCAATTGTGAAGATGAATCCGCAGGCTGTCAACGACTTCCTGAATATTTTTCACGCAAGGCCTTGAAGACGGTCACTGACCCGTTCTGCACGCCGTCAACGGCTACCATGTAGGGCGATGACTACCAAAAAACCAAGCAAGGGCGGGAGTACCCCCCGCAGCCAGGCCCCGAACAAGGGCGCCAAGGCGGGCACAGCCCGCACCACCAAGCCGGGCAAGCCGTTGCCGGGCTGGTTCCCTGAATTGAATGAAGGCGGCGCGCCACCGCGAGGCCGCAAGGTCCGCAGTGCCGACGCCCCTGGCCCGGCGCCGGGCCGCAAGCTGCCGCCGACCGGCAAGGTGATCGACGATCCCTATGCCGCCCGCGAAGCCGAGAAATACGAACAGCCCATCGCCAGCCGCGAGGCCATCCTGGCCCTGCTGGAGCGTTGCGAAGGGCCGCAGACCGCTGAAGAACTGGGCGCGCGCCTGGGCCTGACCGCACCCGACCGGGCCGAGGCGCTGTCGCGCCGGCTCGGCGCCATGGTCCGTGATGGCCAGCTGGTGCAGAACCGCCGCGGTGGCTTTGCCCCGATCCAGACCCTGAACCTGATCACCGGCGTGGTGATCGCCAACCCGGAAGGGTTCGGCTTCCTGCGCCCGGTCGAGGGCGGTGACGACCTGTTCCTGCCGCCGTATGAAATGCGCAAGGTCATGCACGGCGACAAGGTGCTGGCCCGCGTGACCGGCATCGATCACCGTGGTCGCCGCGAAGGCAGCATCGCCCGCGTGCTTGAGCGCGGCATGACCCGTCTGATCGGTCGCTTCAGCATCGAGATGGGCATCAACTACGTGGTGCCCGACGACAAGCGCGTGCAGCGCAACGTGCAGGTGCCGCCAGACCAGACTGGTGGCGCGCGCGACGGTCAGCTGGTGGTCTGCGAGCTGACCCAGGCGCCGGACAGCCGCCGTCCGCCGATCGGTCGCATCATCGCCGTGCTCGGCGACAAGCTGACCGCCTCGCTGGTGGTGGAAACCGCCATCCACGGCCATGAACTGCCGTTCGAGTTCCCGCAGGAAGTGCTGGACGAAGCGGCCTCGGTGCCGCTGGTGGTCGAGCCGGCGATGATCGGCGACCGCGTCGATCTGCGCAGTACGCCGCTGGTCACCATCGACGGTGAAGATGCCAAGGACTTCGACGACGCGGTGTACTGCGAGCCGAATGCCGATGGCTTCCGCCTGGTGGTGGCGATTGCCGATGTCTCGAACTACGTTCGCCCCGGTACGCCGCTGGACGAAGAGGCGCAGAAGCGCGCCACCTCGGTGTACTTCCCGGGCTTCGTGGTACCGATGCTGCCGGAGACACTGTCCAACGGCATCTGCTCGCTGATGCCGAAGGTCGACCGCATGTGCTTCGTCTGCGACATGCAGATCGACCGCGACGGCCTGGTCACGCATTCGCGCTTCTACGAGGCGGTGATGAACTCGCACGCGCGCCTGACCTACACCCAGGTGTGGAAGGCGGTGGGCGAGGACGATGCTGATACCAAGGCCTGGATGGGCGATCTGCTGCCGCAGGTGCAGCGCCTGCACCAACTGTACAAGGTGCTGTCGAAGGCACGTGCCAAGCGTGGCGCGATCGAGTTCGAAAGCAGCGAAGTGCGCTTCGTGCTGGACAACCGCGGTGAAGTGACCCAGGCCGGCATGCTGGTGCGCAACGACGCGCACAAGCTGATCGAGGAATGCATGATCGCGGCCAACGTCGAGGCGGCGAAGTACCTGCTGTCACGCCACGTGCCGGCTCCGTACCGCATCCACGAGAAGCCACCGGAAACCAAGTACGCCGACCTGCTGGAATTCCTCAAGGAGTTCAAGCTGAGCCTGCCGCCGTGGTCCAAGGTGCGCCCGGGCGATTACACCAAGCTGCTGAAGAAGATCCGCGACCGCCCCGATGCCACGCTGCTGGAATCGGTGCTGCTGCGCAGCCAGAGCCTGGCGATCTACAGCCCGGAAAACCACGGTCACTTCGGCCTGGCACTGGAGGCGTACGCGCACTTCACTTCGCCGATCCGTCGCTATCCCGACCTGCTGGTGCACCGCGCCATCAAGCACGCGCTGTCCGGCAAGCCGCTGGACAAGTTCGTCTACAACGCCCGCGAGATGGCCGCGCTGGCACTGCAGTGTTCCGAGCGCGAGCGTCGTGCCGACGAGGCTGAACGCGAAGTCGACGAACGCTACCGCGCGGCGTGGATGGAAAAGCACGTGGGTGGCCAGTTCGATGGCGTGATCAGCGGCGTGACCAGCTTCGGCCTGTTCGTGGAGCTGGATGAGTCGAAGGTGCAGGGCCTGGTCCACGTCACCCAGCTGCCGCAGGACTATTACAAGTTTGACGCGACCCGCAAGACGCTGACCGGCGAGCGCCGCGGCAGCAGCTACCGGCTGGGCGACCGCGTGCGGATCCTGGTGCTGAAGGCCAGCATGGAAGAGCGCAAGATCGACTTCCGCCTGGTCGAGCACAAGGGCGAGGACGAGGGTGATGGCCTGCCGCCGCTGCCCGAGCGTGGCAAGCCGGCCAAGCGCACCAAGAAGCAATATTGAAGGGTATGCCGACCAACGGTCGGCACCCACCTCACCCGGTCGGCACGATCTTCTGGAGGAACCCACCATGCAGGGCCAACCCGAATACAGTGGCGGCTGCCAGTGCGGCGCGATCCGCTTCCAGGCGCGTGGCGAGCTGACCGACAGCTCGATCTGCCATTGCCGGATGTGCCAGAAGGCCTTCGGTGCCTACTACGCGCCGCTGGTGTCGGTGCGCGGCGTGCAGTTCAGCTGGACCCGGGGCCAGCCGCGCTATTTCCAGTCGTCCAACGTGGTGCGGCGCGGCTTCTGCGCCGACTGTGGTACGCCATTGACCTACGAGGCGCCCGATGGCGTGGCGGTGGCTGCCGGCGCGTTTGACGAGCCCGAACGCCTGCCGCCGACGATCCAGTACGGGGTCGAACGCAAGCTGCCCTTCGTCGACAGCCTGGCCAGCCTCCCGGCGCGACGTACCGAGGATGACATCGCCGCGCTGGATTTCCTGGCCACGATCGTGTCCCACCAGCACCCCGACCACGACACGCCGCACTGGCCGCCGCGCAGCCGTTGAGGTTTGTGTAGAGCCGAGCCCATGCTCGGCTGCCTTGAAGCGCGGCCGCCGCCGATGCTCTACCATAGCCACCCCCTTTCCGGTCCCCGCCCGCATGAGCAAGAACAGCCAGTGGATTGTCGGCGTCAACGCCGTCGCCTCCTCCATCGAGAACGACGCCGAGAACGTCCGCGAAGTGCTGGTCGAGGCCGGTGCGAAGAACCCGCGCCTGACCGAGATCGAGGAAAACGCCCGCCGCAAGGGCATCGACGTGCGCAAGGTGAACAGCCAGGCGCTGGACGGTGTCGGCGGTTCGGTGCGCCACCAGGGCGTGGCCGCGCGTTATGCCGCCGCCCGCACCTACAGCGAGAACGAGCTGGAAGGCCTGGTCACTGCAGCCGAGGGCAAGGCCCTGTTGCTGGTGCTGGACGAGGTGCAGGACCCGCACAACCTGGGCGCCTGCCTGCGCTCGGCCGCCGCGGCCGGCGCCACTGCAGTGATCATCCCGAAGGACAAGTCGGCCACGGTCAATGCCACTGTGCGCAAGACTTCGGCCGGTGCCGCCGATCTCATCCCGGTGGTGGCGGTGACCAACCTGTCGCGCTGCCTGAAGGACCTGCAGAAGCAGGGCGTGTGGATCTATGGCCTGGCCGGCGAAGCCACCGCCTCGCTGTACCAGCTTGACCTGAAGGGCAACATCGCCCTGGTGCTGGGTGGCGAGGCCGATGGCCTGCGCCGCCTGACCCGCGAGAACTGCGATGGCCTGGTCAAGATCCCGATGCCGGGCGAGATCGAGAGCCTGAACGTGTCCGTCGCCGCCGGCGTCAGCCTGTTCGAGGCCGTGCGCCAGCGCGGTTGATCGGCCGGCGTGATCTGAGCCCTTTTTTGATCGGAAGGATCGTGTCGACCAGGGTCGACACCTACCAAAGCGTGCATGACGGCTTTCCGACAACGCGCTGGAATCAGTCGAGTTCACGGCGCCCCCTGCCACCGGACCCACCCCGCCATTCAACGGAATGCCCCGTTGTTGACGTTGACGTTGTTTCGGCGGGTGCGGGGCGCAGCCCCGCATCGCCTCACCCAGCGCTGCCGCCCAGTGCCTTGAACAGGGTCACGTCGTTGTTCAGCTGGCCCTGGCGCACGCGTGCCAGCGACAGCTCGGCATCACGCCGGGTCTGCTGCGCTTCCAGCCACGTGCGCAGGTCGGTGGCACCCACGCGGTAGCGCACTTCCTGCGCGCGCTCCACTTCCACCGCTTCGTCATACGACGCCTGCGAGGCCGCCACCTGGCGCGCCAGCTGCTCGCGTGCCGACAGCGCGTTGTCCACTTCCGAGAGCGCGGTGTACAGCGTCTTGCGGAAGTTGGTCGCAGCAATCTGGTAGGCCGTACCGGCGATGTCGGTATCCAGCTGCGCGCGCTGCAGGTTGAGGAACGGCAGCGACAGGCCGGCGCCCAGCGTGGCCACCGGGTTGCGCAGCACGTCACCCAGTGACGTTGCACTGGAGCCCAGGCTGCCGGTCAGGCTCAGCGCCGGGTAGTACTGGGTAGCGGTCACCTTGATGGTCTTCAGGCTGTTGCGCAGGCGCAGTTCGGCCGCGCGCAGGTCGGGACGGCGGCCGAGCAGGTCAGCCGGCAGTCCTTCGTTGATGCCGGGGCTGCGTGCGGCCAGCAGGTCCTGCGGTTCGTCCTGTTGCGGCCAGGGCGTGCCGTCCAGCAGCACTGCCAGTGCATTGCGCACCTCCACCCGCTGCTGTTCCAGTGCGCTCTGCGAGGCACGCTGCGATTGCAGGTTCTGCAGTGCCTGGCGCACTTCCAGGCGCGATACCGCACCAGCGTCGAAGCGGGCCTGCACCAGTTCGCGGGTGCGCTCCAGCCGTTCCAGGTTGGCCTGGCCGGTGGCGATGGACTGGTTGAGATAGGCCAGGTTCCAGTACTGGGTGATGGTGTCGCCGATCACCAGCAACGCGGTGTTCTGCCGGTCTTCCTCGCTGGCTTCGGCTTCCCAGCGGGCGATGTCGCGCTGGGTGCGCAGGCGGCCCCACAGATCGACCTCCCAGCCCAGCGAGACGCCGGTGGAATAGCTGCGTCGCCAGTCATCCGCCTGGTCGGTGGCGCGGCTGGCGCTGCCGCTGACCCCGGAGGATGAAGGCTGCGGCCACAGCGCGTTGCTGGCCAGGCCGGCCTGCAGGCGCGAACGCTGCACGGCCAGGCCGGCGGCGGTCAGATCGCTGTTGGCGGCCAGCGCCTGCGCCACCAGGCGATCGAGACGTTCATCGCCGAAGCCGGTCCACCAGGTGTCCTGGCGGATGTCGCGGCCTGGTGTGTCCAGGCTGCTGCGCGGGTCGTCGGCCGGTGCGTTGAGGGTGGCATCGCCACGGCCGTAGCTGGCCGCCACGTCGGGGGCCTGCACCGGGTAGCGGCCCACCGAGGCACAGCCTGAGAGGGCGAGCAGAACAGCGCCCGCCAGCAGCAGGCGCGAGGGAGCGGGCAAGGGCAGTCGGGTCATCATCATCTTCATTCGCGGGCCAGGGCCTCCACCGGGTCGAGCTGCGCGGCGTTGCGCGCGGGCAGGAAACCGAACGCCACCCCGATCAGGGTGGAGCAGGCAAACGCGGCAACGATCGAGGCGGTGGAGAACAGCACCTGGAAGTCACTGGCGAAGCGGCCGATCATCGAGCCCAGCAGCAGGGCCAGGCCGATGCCGAGCACGCCGCCGAGCAGGCACACCAGCACCGCTTCGATCAGGAACTGCTGGCGGATGTCGCTCTGCCGTGCACCCACGGCCATGCGGACCCCGATCTCACGGGTGCGCTCGGTCACCGACACCAGCATGATGTTCATCACGCCGATGCCGCCCACCAGCAGCGCGATGGCGGCGATGGCGCCGATCAACAGGGTCATCGTGCGCGTGGTCTGCTCGATGGTCTCGCGGATCTCGGCGCTGTTGCTGAGGAAGAAGTCCTCGGTGCCATGGCGCATCGTCAACAGTCGGGTGATCGCTTCCTGTGCGGCATCCATCGGCGTGTCGTCGTCCACGCGCACGGTGATGCTGGAGACGTGGCTCTGACCGAGCATGCGTGACATCACCGTGGTGTACGGCACCCACACGCTGAGGCTGGTGCTGCCGCCGAAGCCGAAACTCTGACGCTTGGCCACACCGACAACGCGCGCCGGCACGTTGCCGAGCAGGATCACCTGGCCGACCGGATCGACATCGGGGAAGAACTGGGTCTGGGTGTTCTCGTCGATCACAGCCACCTGGCCCAGGCCCTTCACCGCATCGCTATCGAAGAAGCTGCCGCTGAGCAGGGTCACGCCCTTGACCCGGAAGAACTGCTCGCCAACGCCGCTGACCTGGGCGGTGGAGGACTGGTTGCGGTAGCGGGCGGTGACCGAGGTCGACACGCTGGGGGTGGCACTGTCAACGTAGCTCTGCTTTGCCAGTGCATCGGCATCGCTGGCCTTGAGCGTCTGAACCCGCGCCGAGCGCATGTCGCCGAAACCACGGCCGGGATAGACGTCGATGGTGTTGGTGCCGAGCGCGCTGATGTTCTGCAGGACCTGCTGCTGCGAGCCATTGCCCAGCGCCACCACCGAGACCACCGAGGCGATGCCGATGATGATGCCGAGCATGGTCAGGAAGGTACGCAGCCGATGTGCGTTCATCGCCAGCAACGCCATGCGGAACGCTTCGGTGAAACGGTCGCGCGCCGCCCGCCAGCTGTTGCCGTGGGCAACACCGGTGCTGGCCTCGCGCTGCGCGCGGTAGCTCGGTGCGTTCGGGTTGGCGCGGTCGGCGATGATCTCGCCATCGCGGATCTCGATGATGCGCTGCGCATGTTCGGCAACGCTCATGTCGTGGGTGACGATGATGATGGTGTGGCCTTCGGCGTGCAGCTCGCCGAGGATCGCCATCACTTCCTCGCCGGATTTCGTGTCGAGCGCGCCGGTCGGTTCGTCGGCCAGGATCACCTCGCCGCCGTTCATCAGGGCACGTGCGATCGACACGCGCTGCTGCTGGCCACCGGACAGCTGGCCCGGCTTGTGATGCATGCGGTCGCTCAGGCCCAGCCGTTGCAGCAGCTGCTCGGCACGCGCGTTGCGCACGGGCCCGGGGCTGCCCGCATACACCGCCGGTACTTCCACGTTGCCGCGCGCATCCAGGTCGCCCAGCAGGTGGTAGCGCTGGAAGATGAAGCCGAAATGCTCGCGGCGCAGTTCGGCCAGCTCGTCCGGTTCCATCTTCCCGGTTTCGCGGCCGGCTACCTGGTAGCTGCCACGGGTGGGACGATCGAGGCAGCCGAGGATGTTCATCAGCGTCGACTTGCCCGAGCCGGACTGGCCGACGATGGCCACCATCTCACCGGCGTGGATGTCGAGATTGACGTCACGCAGCACGGCGATCACATCATCGCCGGCCGGGAATTCGCGTCGCAGGTCGCGCAGGCGCAGCAGCGGCGCCGTCGTGCTCATCGGCGCCCCATGCCCGGGCCGCCGACCCGCATCTGCATGCCGCCGCGGTTGCCACCGCCGGCGCTGGCACCGGCCGCACCGGCTTCGCCCACCACCACGCGCTCGCCTTCCTTCAGCCCGGACAGGATCTCGGCCGAGGCGCCGTTGTTGATGCCCACGGTGACCTTGCGCGGCTGCGGCTGGCCCTTGTCGTCCAGCACCCGCACCATGCGCTCGTCGCCACGGCGCTTCGGCCCCAGGGCCACCGCCGGCACCATCAGCACGCCCTTGGCCTGCTTGAGCAGCACCGAGACCTGCGCGGTCATGTCGATGCGCAGCGTGCCGTCCGGGTTCTCCACATCGAACAGCGCGTTGTAGTACACCGCGCTGCTGGAACTGGAGCTGGACGAACTGCTGGAACTGGAGGAGTTCTCGTTGGCGATCGAGGCCGGCGCCGGATTGATCTGGCGCAGCGTGGCGTGGTACTTGCGGTCCGGCTCGCCCAGCGTGGTGAAGTACACCGGCATGCCGGCCTTGATCTTGACCACGTCGGCCTCGGAGATCTCGGCGTTGACCGTGACCACGTCCAGCCGCGCCAGCATCACGATGGTGGGCGCGGTCTGGTTGGCGTTCACGGTGCGGCCTTCCTCGGCCACCACCGCGACCACGGTGCCATCCATCGGCGCGGTGATGCGGGTGTAGGCCAGGTTGGCGCGTGCGGTGCCCAGCTCGGTTTCGCGGCCCTTGATCTGCGCCTCGTAGGACTGCAGCTGGGCGCGGGCAGTCTTCAACTGTGCTTCGGCGGCATCGTATTCCTGGCGCGAGGTGGCCTCGGCAGCCAGCATCTGCTGCTGGCGCGCGAACTCCAGTTGGGCCTGGCGCAGGGTGGCCTGCTGCACGGCGCGCTGGGCGGTGACCTGGTCCAGCGAAGCCTGCGCGTTGAGCACCTGGTTCTGCTGGGTGGTGGCATCGATTTCGGCGATCAGGTCGCCTTCCTTCACGGTATCGCCCAGCTGCACCTTCAGCGACTTGATCTGGCCCGAGGCCTGCGCACCGACGCTGACCACCTTGTAGGCGTCGATCACGCCGGTGGCCTCCACGGTCTGCTCGATGTCGCCGCGGCTGACCGGGGTGGTCGCTACGGCCGGGGCGGCGGGCTTGCGCAGCAGCCACCAGGCACCTGCGGCGACGGCGAGGGCAAACAGGGCGATCAGTATCAGGCGACCTCGGCGGGTCGCGGGCAGCAGGCGGAACGTCACGTCGTGGCTTCACTCTCGGGGCCGCGGTGGCGGCGTTGGTGGGCATTGTGAAGATCGACCGACGGGGGGCCAATCCTCGGGGTATGTCTGTATGTAACACTGTCGGTGAATACGCGTAACCACAGGTATCCCGCCCATGGCTGGATACACTGGTACGCATTGCCCCGGATGCGGTTCAGCTGCCGACACGGGATGATCGCGACATGGAGACTGAAAACACGATGCATCGACTGCTGATCGTCGACGACGACAACGACATCCGCACCCTGCTGGCAGAACAGCTGGGCCGTGCCGGCTACCAGGTGAGCACGGCCGCCGACGGCACCGCCATGCGCCAGCTGCTGGACCGTGAGCACGTGGACCTGATCGTGCTCGACCTCAACCTGCCGCGTGAGGATGGCCTGACCCTGTGCCGCGACCTGCGCGCGCGCTCGAACACGCCGGTGATCATGCTGACCGCACGCGCCGAGCCGATCGACCGCGTGCTGGGCCTGGAAATGGGTGCCGACGACTACCTGGCCAAGCCGTTCGAACCGCGCGAGCTGCTGGCGCGCATCCGCAACGTGCTGCGCCGGACCGAGGCGCTGCCGGCCAATCTCGAGCCCCTGGCGGTGCGCCGCGCACGTTTCTCGCGCTGGGTGTTCGACCTGGAACATCGCCACCTGGTGGACCCGGACGACCGCGTGGTGGTGCTGTCCGGCGCCGAGTTCCGCCTGTTGCGGGTGTTCATCGCCCATGCCAACAAGGTGCTGTCGCGCGAACAGCTGGTGGCGCTCAGCAGTGGCCGCAACTACGAAGCGCAGGACCGCGCCATCGACCTGCAGGTCAGCCGGCTGCGCAACAAGCTGGGTGACGACGGTGGCCCGGACGGCCTGATCAAGACCGTGCGCAACGAAGGCTATGTACTGGCCTCGTCGGTGAACCTGGAATAAGCCTCGATGAAGCGCCTGCGCCATTTCCTGTCCTCGATGGTCGGGCGGTTGTTCGTGATCCTGCTGCTGGGCATGAGCGTGGCCGCGATCGGCGCGACCATGCTGGCCACCTCCAAGCGTCAGCAGGAGTTCGAACGGCAGAACCTGAACCGCATCGCCGACCGCCTGCAGGGCTACGTCAATCTGCTCGATGGCAATCCGGAGCTGCGCGAGCGCCTGCTCGAGATCGGCGGGCCCAGCGTGCGTGCGCTGCAGCCGGGTGCTCGCCTGGGACGCGCCGACACCGCGCTGATGGAGGTACTGGAAGACCGTCCGGGGCCGGTGTCCCGCGCCCACGTGCACTTTGCTTCGTTCCGCTCGTGCATTCCCAAGCTGCAGGATCTGCTGCCGCCACCGCCGCCCGGGCACCGCCGACATCCGCGCGAACGCGATCCGGCGTTCATCCCACCCAAGTGCCGTGCGGTGGACGTGACCCTCAACGACGGTACGCTGCTCAAGCTGGCACTGGATTCACCGGCCGTGGCGCACAACGGCATCCTTGCCGTGGACCCATGGTTCCTGACCCTGCTGGTGCTGGCGATTGCGGTGCTGGCGTACATCGTCGCGCGCATGGCCAGCGCGCCGCTGCAGGAACTGGCCGCTGCCGCCGAGGACCTCGGCGATGACCTGCAGCGTGATCCCTTGCCCCTGCGCGGGCCGCGCGAGGTGCAGCGTGCCGCCGAAGCCTTCAACGCCATGCAGCACCGCCTGCAGCGGCATCTGGCCGAGCGCACGCAGATGCTGGCGGCGATCACCCATGACCTGCAGACGCCGCTGACCCGCCTGCGCCTGCGCCTGGAAAACGTCGGCGATGAAGCGCTGCGCGAGCGCCTGATCGGTGATCTGGCGGCAATGCAGGCACTGGTGCGCGAAGGCCTTGAGCTGGCCCGCAGTGCCGAAAGCGCCGAACAGCGTGCCGCGCTGGACCTGGATTCGCTGCTGGAGAGCATTGTTGAAGACACGGCCGAGGGCGGCGGTGATGTCGTCTTCGAAGGCGGCAGCGGAGCGGTGTTGATGTTGCGTCCGCTGGCCATGCACCGCCTGTTTTCCAACCTGGTGGATAACGCGGTGATGTATGCCTACCGGGTGCGTGTGCGGGTGGAGCGCAGTGGCGGTGCGATCACCGTAGTGGTGGCCGATGACGGCCCCGGCCTCGCCGAGGATCAGCTGGAGGCGGTGTTCGACCCGTTCGTGCGGGTGGAAACCTCCCGTTCGCGGGAAACCGGCGGTGCCGGGCTGGGCCTGACCATCGCCCGCGCACTGGCCGAGAAGGACGGCGCTCGCCTGTGGCTGCGCAACCGCGCCGAAGGTGGGTTGGAGGCGGTGGTGCAGTGGCCGGCCAGCGCGCAGGTGGTTCCTCCGGGCCGGGCCGGCTGAGTCCGCCCGCCGGCCAGCGGTGACGCCAGGGCCGGGGTTTGGCCTATCATCTGCGCAACTCCCAAGTTTCCCGTCGATGAGCCAGCCTGTTCCCGCCGGCATGCCGTTCCGCGCTGCCCGGCCGTTCCCGTACCCTGCCTGCTCCGGCGGCTGCATCTGGCCACCGCCGCTGCACTGATGGGCGGACAGGGGGGCAACGGGCGCTGGGTGGAGTGCCACGTATCGGGATTCAGGCGGGCGCTGCGGCAGGGGCTGCTGTGGCTGCTGCTGGCGGTCGCGCTGCCGCTGGCCGCACAGGACGGTGCCCCACCGCTGCGCGACTACGCCATTGATGTATGGACGTCGCGCAACGGCCTGCCGCACAACTCGCTGCGCGACATCGCGCAGACCCCCGAAGGCCACCTGTGGTTCGCCACCTGGGAAGGCCTGGTGCGTTACAACGGCCTCGATTTCACCGTGTTCGACCGCAGCACCCGCCCGGGCCTGCGCGACAACGGCATCGGCGCGCTGCTGGTCGATCGCCAGGGTGGTCTGTGGATCAGTGATTCGCGCGGCAACGTCAGCCACCGCGGCAACGATGGGCAGTGGCGTGTCTGGGAGCATCGGGCCGATACCCCGCAGGTGCTGATCCAGTCCATGCAGATGGACAGCCAGGGCCGTCTGTGGTTGCTGTATGAAGGCAAGGGCATCGGCTATCTGACACCGGACACCGGCATCGTCTACCAGGCGCCGGCGGCCGACCTGCCGATGGCGATGAGCTTCACCAAGCTGGTGGTCGATGCGCAGGACCGGGTCTGGGCCGGCACGCTGGACGGGCTGGTGCTGCGCGACAACGACGGCGTGCTCAAGCGGGCCCCCGCGGCGTGGGGGCTGGGCGCCGGCAGTGGGCTGTCGTGGCCGTACCGCGCTCCGGATGGCGCGCTGTGGATCGTCGCCGGCGAGCGCCTGTACCGGGTGGAGGATGACCAGCTGGTGTTGATGCATCGTCTGCCGGGCCAGCTGCACATGACCTCGATGCTGCAGGACCGCCACGGTGACCTGTGGCTGGGCACCGAGAACCAGGGCCTGCTGCGGATCTCCGCACATGGCCTGGAGCGGCTGCCGGCGGGCCTGAACCTGCCGGGTGGGCGCGTGGTCAGCCTGCGCGAGGACGCCGAAGGCAGCATCTGGGTGGGTGCCAATGGTGGCCTGTACCGCCTGCGCGAAACACTGTTCAGCAGCTACACCGAGCGCGATGGCCTCAGTGGCGACTATGTGCGCACCGTGTTCGAGGACCGCGACCGCCAGCTGTGGGTTGGCAGTGCCAGCGGCCTCGACCTGCAGACCGCCGATGGCCGCTTCCGCGCGATGCCGCTGCACAACCGCGGCGGCAAGGCACCTTCGGTGCTCAGCCTGGCGCAGGGCCCGGACGGTGACCTGTGGGTCGGAACGTTCGGCGATGGCGTCTACCGTCTTGGCCGTGATGGCAGGCTGCGGCACAACTATGCCGCAGCCGATGGCATGCCGGGCGGCAACATCCGCGCGATCAGCGTGGACCCGCAGGGCGTGGTCTGGGCCGGCACGCAGAAGGGCGTGGTGCGCATCGATGGCGACCGCGTGCAGGTATCAGACATTGCGGGGATGCCCGGTGGCCTGATCACCGCGCTTGAGCACGATCATCAGGGCAACCTGTGGATCGGCACCATCGAGGGAATCCGCGTGCTGCGCGGTGACCACGTGCAGTCGATCGACCTGGCGCCGCTGGGCGGGGGCCGCAGTGTGTTCGGTTTCCACCAGCTGGGCGACGCGATGTGGATCAGCAGTGACCGTGGCCTGTACCGCTGGCGGAACGGCACGCTGGCGCGGGTGGGGCTGGAGCAGGGCATGCCGGTGGATGCGGTGTTCCAGCTGGTGCCGGATCGTCTTGGCAACGTGTGGATCAGCAGCAACCGCGGCGTGCTGCGCACCGACATGGCGACCCTCAATGCCGTGGCCGATGGCCGCGCACCGCGGGTGGTGGTGGAGCGCTACAACGAGATCGACGGGATGGCCAACGCGCAGGCCAACGGCAGCTCCGGGCCATCGGCCATCCTGCGCCAGGACGGCACGTTCTGGGTGGTCACCGCCGGAGGCCTGAGCACCGTCGACCCGCAACGCCTGCAACGCTTCCGCGAGCGCCTTTCACCGCCGGCAGCGATTGAAAGCGTGCAGGTGGATGGCGCACCGGTGCATTGGGAAGGTCCGGACCGGAACTACATTCCCGGCGGCCGCCGCTTGACGGTGAGCTACGTCGGCTTGAGCTACCTGATGTCTGACCGGATCCGCTACCGCACGCGGCTGGACGGCCTGGATGCGGGATGGGTCGAACGCGGCCCGCAGCGCAGCGTGGAGTTCGTCGGCCTGCCGCCGGGCGACTACACCCTGCACGTGGCCGCTGCCCATCCGGGTGGCAGCTGGGGCCAGCAGGAGGCGGTATGGAGCTTCACCGTGGAGCCGTTCTGGTGGCAGCGACGCAGCGTGCAGGTGATGGGTGGCCTGTTGCTGCTGGCCGGGCTGGTGGCGCTGTACCGCCTGCTGCTGCAGCAGTTGAAGGCCAGCAACCTGCGCCTGGCGCGGCGGGTGGATGAAGCCACCTTCGACCTGCAGGCCAAGACCGTGCACCTGCAGGCGCTGAACCAGGAAAAGACCGAACTGGCCGAGCGTCTGGCACGCCAGGCCGAGGCCTTCGAACGGCAGGCCCGCGAGGATGCGCTGACCGGCCTGGCCAACCGCCGTGCCTTCGATGAAACCCTGGCCCGCGACTTCGCGCGTGCGCAGCGCAGTGGTCATCCGCTGTGCCTGGTGGTGCTGGACATCGACCACTTCAAGGACGTCAACGATCGCCACAGCCATAGCATCGGCGATGCGGTGCTGGTGCAGGTGGCGAGGCTGATCGCCGCCGCCAGCCGCGATTCGGACCTGCCGGCGCGGACCGGTGGCGAAGAGTTCGCGCTGCTGCTCAACGACACCCGCCTGGAGGAAGCCGCACAGCTGTGCGCGCGCCTGCGCGGCCTGTTCCATGACCATCCCGACTGGGCCGGCGTGGCGGGCCTGCGCGTGACCTTCAGCGCAGGCCTGGTGGAACTGGATGCCGATGACCGCACCCCGGCGCTGCTGTACCAGCGCGCCGACCGCGCGCTGTACCGCGCCAAGAGCGACGGCCGGGATCGTACGAGCATTGGTTGATTGCATCCACGCATGGCGTGGATCCACCGTGCGGTGAGTGGTGGGTGCGCACCGTTGGTCCGCACTGCGTGGATGCGGTTGCGCCGTTGGCTGGCTTACCGCGGCCAGGCGTTGGCGATGGTGCAGAACAACCGAGCAGTCTGCTCGGTGTCATACACCGCGCTGTGCGCCTCGTTGGCGTCCCAGCCCAGCCCGGCGGCCGTGGCTGCACGCGCCAGCACGGTCTGCCCGTAGGCGATGCCGGCCAGGGTCACCGTGTCGAACACGCTGAACGGATGAAACGGATTGCGCTTGTGACCGGTACGTGCAACCGCCGCGTTGACGAAACCGAGGTCGAAATGTGCGTTGTGGCCGACCAGGATCGCGCGCTGGCAGCCGTATTTCTTCATCGCCGCACGCACCGGGGTGAAGATGTGGTCCAGCGCGGCTTTCTCTTCCTTGGCCAGCCGGAACGGGTGGTCGAGGATGATGCCGGTCACTTCCAGCGACTTCGGGTCGATCTCCAGGCCTTCGGCCGGTATCACGTGGGCGCTGGCGGTCTGGCCGGGGTAGAGCAGGCCGTTCTCGTCCATCTCGATCGGCACGGCAGCGATTTCCAGCAGCGCGTTGCGCTGGCTGTCGAAGCCGCCGGTTTCCACATCCACCACCACCGGCAGGAAGCCGCGGAAGCGTTGTGACATCGCGCGCTGCGCCTGGGGTACTACGGAATCGGGAGCGGCGGCAGGTGCGGGAGTGGGGTCAGTCATGCGTGAATTCTAGCAGAGCGACCCTGAGTGCCCGGCCAGCCTTCTGTGCATGGGTTCCCGGCGTGGGCGTGTGTCGACCAGGGTCGACACCTACCGAACCACTGGCTGCGCAGGTGTGGCCGAGGGAGACCACCGCGCCAACCATGCATCCACGCTCAGTCTGCCGGCGCCGGTGAAGATCAGTGGCAGCAGCATCGCCATGAACAGCACCGGCAGCTTGAAGTTGCCGAAGCCCTGGTCAGTGATCGCATAGCCCATGGCGAGGTCGGCCAGCGAGTTCCACTCCATCGGCCAATGCACTGCATAGGTCGCCACAATGGTCAGCACCAGCAGGCTGGCTGCGGCAAACCGGGTGCCGAAGCCAACCAGCAGGCAGGCCGCGCCGATCAGTTCGAACCAGGTGGCGAGCTGCCAGTTCAGGGCAGCCGGCAGCTGGTCGAACGGGAACGGGAAGGCGTCCTGCAGATCGGCGAACCAGTTCTGCCCGTGCAGTTTCTCGCGGCCGGATTCGAAGAATTCCCAGGCCAGCAGCAGGCGCAGGCCGAGCGGGGCCAACCAGGGGGCGAGACGGTCCAGCTGGCCGCGCGCGGTGGCCAGGGTCGGGAGGTTCATAGGTGGTTCTCCGGGGGAAGGGGCGTCAGCTGGGGACTGCGAGCGGGCCGATCACGCTGGCCTGCAGGAACTGTTGCAGCAGCGCAGCACCGGGTAGGGCCAGCGCGTCATCGGCCAGGCCGTGCGCAGCAGCTAGCTGCTGCAGGTAGGCATGACCATCGAGGCCGGGGTGTTCGCCGATGCTGGACAGCAGGTACACCGCCAGTGGGCTGAGTACGGCAAAGCGCACCTCGCCATCGGCCTCGCGACGGACCAGCAGGCCGGTCGGTTCTGCCGGCGGTTGTGACGGTGCGTCCCCGGCACCAAGCCGGTGCACGGGCCACTGGTACAGCAGCGGCCACGCCAGCGGCGAGCGCTGCAGCGGCACCCGCAGCGGGTCGATGTCACCTGGCACCGGCAGCGGCTCGGCAGGAAGCTGGTACAGCGCGGTTTCCACCCACTCGTAATGAGCAAGTTCGGCCAACGCCGGGTGCGGCAGCTGTGGCTGCGCCTGCAGCCACTCCACGAATTCGGCGGCCAGTTCGGTGAACAGCGGCGTCTGGCAGCGATGGGTCGCGAAGTACTGGCGCACCAGTCCGCTCCAGGCCGGTTCGCCGAGCAGGCGCACGCAGACCGGGAAGCCGTTGCTCAACAGGCCGAGCAGATTGTTGAACAGCAGCCGTTGGTACACCGCCACCCGGCGTGGCTCCAGGCCGGCCGGTGGCGGCACGCTCTCCGGATCGCGCAGATGGGCAGTGAACGCGTGCTGCTGCGCGCGCAGGGTGTCGGTGGCGTCAGCCATGTGCAGCCCCGGCGTGTGCGGCCTGCAGGCGGCGGATGGTCTGCAGTTCGCCCTGCAGTTCTGCATAGGGCGGAAAATTGAAATCGCGTTCGAGCAGGGTGGGGCGTGGGCCGATGCGCGCGTAGGTACCCGCCAGCAGGTCCCAGACGGGATCGATCACCGCGCTGCCATGGGTATCGATCTTCAGGTCCGGTGCCTCGTCCAGGTGCCCGGCCACGTGCAGGCAGACGATGCGCTCAGCGGGCAGCCCGGCAATGAAGGTGTGGGCGTCGTAGCCATGGTTGCAGGCGTTGACGTAGACGTTGTTGACGTCCAGCAACAGGTCGCAGTCGGCCTCGGCGAGCACGGCAAGGGTGAAGGCCAGTTCGTCCATCGCCGGTTCCGGTGCCAGGTAGTAGGACACGTTTTCCACCGCGATGCGGCGACCCAGCAGGTCCTGCACGCGGGCGATGCGTGCGGCGGTATGGCGCACCGCTTCGTCGGTGAACGGAATCGGCAGCAGGTCGTACAGGTGTCCGTCGTCGCTGCAGTAGCTCAGGTGCTCGCTGTACAGCGGCACGCGGTGCTTCTCCAGGAACTGGCCGATCTGTTCCAGTAGACGGGTGTCCAGCGGCGCGCTGCCGCCCAGCGACAACGACAGGCCGTGGCAGCTCAACGGATGGCGCTGCGCCAGTTCGGCCAGTGCATCACCGGCGGGACCGCCGACGTGAATCCAGTTCTCCGGCGCGCATTCGAGGAAATCGAAGTCGCCGGCCGGTGCATCACGCAGCTCCTGCAACAGCGCCCGGCGCAGCCCCAACCCTGCGGCCGCCGCACGAAGCGGCGACCGCGGGCTGACGACGCTGGCGCGGACGTCAGTGCTTGGCACCGCACTTGCCTTCGCCACACTTGCCTTCGGCCGCCTTCTTGTCGCCGGTCTTGGCCTTGGCGCCAGCTGCCGCACCGGCAGCCTTGCCCTTGTCGGCGCCACACTTGCCTTCGGCAGTCTTGCCGTCGGCGCCACACTTGCCTTCGGCATGCTTGGTCGCGTCAGCGGCCATCTTGGTGTCGGCGGCCTTGGCCTCGGTACTGGCCTTGGCTGCCTGTCCGGCCACCAGGTAGCCCTGGGCGAGGTCGCTCATGCTCAGGGCCGAGGCACTGGCGGTCATGCCCAGGCCGGCGGCCAGGGCGGTAGCAGTCAGCAGGGACAGGGTCTTGTTGGAACTGCTCATCGGTCGTGCTCCTGGGTGGTGTGGGCGGGTGCCCGGGTGACCGGCGGGGATGCCGGTGGAAACGATGGTGCAGCGATCCTACTCAACGAATCCTCGCCAAGAACTCAAATTTTCGTGAGGTTTGTTACAGAAGCATCCGGCAGGTTCGCACCGGGCAAGCCCGGCGCCCACAATGCGGGGGAATACCCCAAAAAATAAGGCCGCCGTCACAAGGACAGCGGCCACCCTGGATCCAACTCTGGTGTTGCAGTGCAGCGTCAGATCTGCCCGGTGCTGGAGGTCTCGTCGCGCTTCTCGCGCGGCGGCAGCGGCTGCTCGCCGTGCACCAGGAACCAGACGTTCTCGGCGATGTTGGTGGCGTGGTCGCCCACGCGCTCCAGGTTCTTGGCCATGAACAGCAGGTGCGTGCACGGGGTGATGTTGCGGGGGTCTTCCATCATGTAGGTCAGCAGCTCACGGAACAGCGCGGTGTACTGCGCGTCCAGGCGGGCATCGTCCTCGCGCAGTTCCAGCGCGGCATCGGCGTCGTTGTCGCGGTAGGCGGCAATGGCGCGGCGCACCTGCTGCGCGGCCAGGCGGCCCAGCGCACGCAGGCCCTGGATCTGCGGAAGCGGCGGGACCTTGCCCAGCGCGATCGAACGCTTGGCCACGTTCGCTGCATAGTCACCGATGCGTTCGATGTCGGCCGGGATGCGCAGGCCCGCCAGGATCTCGCGCAGGTCGCGCGCCATCGGGCCACGCAGCGCCAGGCGCATCACGTCGTGGCTGATCTGCTGCTCAAGCGCATCGATCGCTTCGTCGTTGGCGATGATGCGATGGGCAGCGTTCTCGTCGCGCTTCTCGATCACGTCCATCGCCGCTTCGAGCTGGGCGACGGCCATCTCGCCCATGCGCACGATTTCGGCCACCAGGCGCTGCTGCTCTTCGTCGTAGCTCTTGACGATGTGGTCGTTGGGAAGGTTCATGGTTGTTCCACTCTGTAGAGTCGAGCCATGCTCGACTGGCGTTGTCTGTAGAGCCGAGCCTCGCTCGACTGGCGTTTCAGCCGAAGCGACCGGTGATGTAGTCTTCGGTCTGCCGCTGCGACGGCTGCGAGAAGATCACTTCGGTGCGGTCATGCTCGATCAGGTCGCCCAGGTACATGAAGGCGGTGTAGTCGGACACGCGCGCGGCCTGCTGCATGTTGTGGGTAACGATGACGATGGTGTACTCGTGCTTGAGCTCTTCCACCAGCTGCTCGATGCGGCTGGTCGAAATCGGGTCCAGCGCCGAGGTCGGCTCGTCCAGCAGCAGCACCGACGGGCGCAGCGCCACGGCACGGGCGATGCACAGTCGCTGCTGCTGGCCACCCGACAGGCCCAGCGCGCTCTGCCCCAGCTTGTCCTTCACTTCGTCCCACAGCGCGCCCTGGCGCAGCGCCTGCTCGACGCGGTCGGCCATGTCGGCCTTGCTCAGCTTCTCGTGGTGGCGGATGCCGTAGGCGACGTTCTCGAAGATGGTCATCGGGAACGGCACCGGCTTCTGGAACACCATGCCGACCTTGCTGCGCAGGCGGTTCATCGGGTACTTCGGCGACAGGATGTTCTCGCCGTCCAGCAGCACTTCACCGCGCGCTTCCAGCTTCGGGTACAGCGCGTAGATGCGGTTGAAGATGCGCAGCAGGGTCGATTTGCCGCAACCGGAGGGACCGATCAGCGCGGTCACGCGCTTTTCCGGAATCTCCAGGTTGATGCCCTTCAGGGCATGGAACTTGTCGTAGTAGAAGTCCAGTCCACGCGCAGCCAGCTTCACCGGCGACGGCGTGTGCAGGCTCTCGTGCGAGGACGGCACGGCGATGCGCTGCATCGGCACGGCGTTGGAAAGGTCGTTCATGGCGTTATCCACGGAAAGGTCAGTCATGGGAGATACGGTTGCGCAGCAGGATGCCGCGGGCGGCAAGGCTGACCAGCAACACGAAGACAGTCAGCACCAGGGCACCGGCCCAGGCCAGGACCTGCCAGGATTCATACGGGCTGCCGGCGAACTGGTTCATCACCACCGGCACGGAGGCCATCGGCTGGAAGATGTTGTTGTTCCAGTACTGGTTGCCGAAGGCGGTGAACAGCAGCGGCGCGGTCTCGCCGGAAATGCGGGCCAGCGCCAGCAGGATGCCGGTGATGATGCCGGCCGAGGCACTGCGGTACAGCACCTGCACGATCACCTTCCACTGCGGGATACCCAGCGACAGGGCCGCTTCGCGCATCTGCGAGGGCACCAGCCGCAGCATCTCGTCGGTGGTGCGCACCACCACCGGCAGCACGATGAATGCCAGCGACAGGGCACCGGCGAACGCCGAGAAGTTGCCGCCGGTCTGCATCACGTACAGGGTATAGACGAACAGGCCGAGCACGATGGACGGGGCCGACAGCAGGATGTCGTTGACGAAGCGGACCACGGTGCCGGCCTTGCGGGCGTTGCCGTACTCGGCCAGCCAGGTACCGGCCAGCACGCCCAGCGGCGTGCCGATGCCGATCGCCAGCGCACACATCACGGCACTGCCGAAGAAGGCGTTGGCAAGGCCGCCTTCCTGCATCGGCGGCGGCGTCATCTTGGTGAACAGATCCCAGTTGATGCCGGCCAGGCCTTTCGAGGCCAGGGTGAACAGGATCCAGCCCAGGAAGAACAGGCCGAACAGCGCGGTGGCGCAGGAAGCGGTGATCGCAACGACGTTGCCGATGCGGCGGCGAAGGTACAGCGAATCAGCGGTGGTGGACATCAGTTGCCCTCCTTGCGGGACAGGCGCATCAGCATCAGGCGGGCGATGGCCAGCACCACGAAGGTGACGATGAAGAGGACGAAGCCGAGCAGCAGCAGCGCCGAGCGGTAGGTTTCAGTGGCTTCGCCGAAATCGTTGGCGATCAGCGCGGCGATGGTGGTGCCCGGTTCCAGCAGCGACGGCGACAGGCGCACGCTGTTGCCGATCACGAAGGCCACCGCCATCGTTTCGCCCAGGGCGCGGCCGAGGCCGAGGAAGATGCCGCCGATCACCGCCGAGCGGGTGTAGGGCAGGACGATGTCCCAGCTCACTTCCCACTTGGTGGAGCCCAGCGCGTAGGCCGATTCCTTCAGGCGCGTCGGCACGGTCAGGAACACTTCGCGCATCACCGAGGAGATGAACGGAATGACCATGATGGCCAGCACGAAACCGGCGGTGAGCATGCCGATGCCGAGCGGCGGGCCCTGGAACATCGGGCCGATGATCGGCCATTCGCCCAGGGTCTCGTTGAGGAACGGGGTGACGTACTCGGTCATCACCGGTACCAGCACGAACAGGCCCCACATGCCGTAGATGATCGAGGGAATGCCGGCCAGCAGTTCGATGGCGGTACCGACCGGGCCACGCAGCCAGCGCGGCGCGACTTCGGTGAGGAAGAAGGCGATGCCGAAGCTGACCGGCACGGCGATGACCATCGCGATGAGCGCGGTGACCAGGGTGCCGTAGATCGGGGCGAGGGCGCCGAACTTGTTTTCGACCGGATTCCAGTCGGCGGAGAAGAAGAAGCTCAGGCCCTGCATCTGCAGGGCATGGCGGCCGCCCCACAGCATCGACAGTGCGGCGCAGGCCAGGGCGATCAGGACGAAGATGACGGTGCCGACCAGCACCCATCGGAACAGTTTGTCGTTGCGGGCATCACGCGTATCACGCGTGGACGGGGCTGCTACAGGCTGGGCGATGGCATTCATGGGGACGGCAGGGCCAGGAAGGGGCGGGGCGGCACGGCGTGGAAGAGGCGGTGCCCGCGCGGGGCGGGCACCGTCGTGTCCATCACTTCAGGTCGGTCGCCCAGTAGGCCTCGATCTGCTTGACCAGTTCGGCCGGCAGCGGCACGTAGTGCAGCTCGTTGGCCTGGGCCTGGCCGTTTTCGAAGGCCCACTTGAAGAAGGCCAGGGTGTCCTGGTTGCGCTTGGCGTCCTTCGGCTGCTTCTGCATCAGCATGAAGTTCGTGGCGGTGATCGGCCACGCCTGCTCGCCCGGGGCGTTGGTGATGACCAGGTTGAAGTCCTTGGCGCTGGCCCAGTCGGCGCTGGCGGCCGCGGCGGCGAAGGTTTCCGCGCTCGGCTCGACCCAGTTGCCGGCCGCGTTCTGCATGGCGGTGTACGGCATGCCGTTCTGCAGCGCGTAGGCCAGTTCGACGTAGCCGATGGAGCCCTTGATCTGCTTCACGTAGGAAGCAACGCCTTCGTTGCCCTTGCCACCAACACCGTCCGGCCACTGCACCGAGGTGCCTTCGCCGACCTTGCTCTTCCACTCCGGGCTGACCTTGGACAGGTAGTTGGAGAAGTTGAAGGTGGTGCCTGAACCGTCCGAACGGTGAACCAGGGTGATCTTGCCTTCCGGCAGCTTCACGCCCGGGTTTGCGGCGACGATGGCCGGGTCGTTCCAGGTCTTGACCTTGCCCAGGAAGATGTCGGCCAGCAGGGCGCCGCTCAGGCGCAGCTTGCCGGCTTCCAGGCCTTCGATGTTGACCACCGGCACCACGCCGCCGATGGCGGACGGGAACTGGGCCAGGCCGGCCTGGGCCAGCTCTTCGCTGCTCAGCGGCTTGTCGGAGGAACCGAAGTCGACGGTGCCGGCCTTGATCTGGGCGATACCGCCGCCCGAGCCGATCGACTGGTAGTTGATCTTGGCGCCAGTGCTGGCGTTGTAGTCAGCCGACCACTTGGAGACCAGCGGGAAGATGAAGGAAGCGCCGGCACCGGACACTTCGGCGGTCACCTTGGCAGCGGCAGCGGCCGGAGCGGCGGCACCGTCGGCAGCCGGCTGCTGCGCGGCCTGCTTGTCGCCACCGCAGGCCGACAGGCCCAGGGCGATGGCCAGGGAAAGGGCGGCAAGGCCGGCCGAGTGCAGTTTCATGGTCACTCCATAGCGGGGTAGAGCCGACGGCGTCGGCGGATGCGGCTATGAAATGATGTTTTTGTTACAGCCGTATTACGACCATGACAGAGGTGCCCTGGATCACGTTCTGACAAGGGTTTCACAGGGTTGGCACCGATCCGGCAGGTGCCCGGAAACCCCCGATCTGCGCACCGATATGACGGCCGGTTGGCCCTTGTAGAGTCGAGCCATGCTCGACTGCTCCCTGCCCTCGGTAGGTGCGGACCGTTGGTCCGCACGCTCCAGCACCCAGCCGAGCGTGGGCTCGGCTCTACAAACGCTCCTGCCTTTGCTCCTGCCTTCCATGACCCCACCGCGCCCGCGATGAACTGTCCAGAGGCGGTGGGCAAGGGCGTGCAGGACCGTCCACGGCATGGATGCCGTGGCCGAGCCCCAGGGACGGGTTTACGGCGTGTCCTGCACGCCCTGGCCCATCGACTCCCCCATGGATCAGCGCAGGCGCAACGCTCTTCACGACCAACCCCAAAAAACAAGAAGAGCGCGAGATCTCGAGGATCTCGCGCCCTGGGCGGGATCGGCAGGGGAGAGAGGACCCGCCGATCCCGTTCCTGCGGGGGAACGCTTACTTCAGGTTCTGCGACCAGTAGGTCTCGATCTGGCGGACCAGGCTGTCAGGCAGCGGCACGTAGTCCAGCTGGCGGGCCTGGGCGTCGCCGCTCTTGTAGACCCAACGGAAGAACTCCTGGGTGGCCTTGCCGTTGGCAGCGTTCTTCGGCTTCTTGTGCACCAGGATGAAGTTGGTGGCGGTGATCGGCCAGGACTCGGCGCCCGGGGCGTTGGTCATCACCAGGTAGAAGTCCTTGGCGCTGGCCCAGTCAGCGCTGGCAGCGGCGGCGGCGAACGAGGTGTCGCTCGGCTGCACGAAGCGGCCGGCGGCATTCTTCATCGCGGTGTACGACAGCTTGTTCTGCAGCGCATAGGACAGTTCGACGTAGCCGATGCCGCCCTTGATCTGCTTCACGTAGGCAGCAACGCCTTCGTTGCCCTTGCCGCCGATGCCGGCCGGCCACTGGACCGAGGTGCCTTCACCGACCGAGCTCTTCCACTCCGGGCTGACCTTGGACAGGTAGTTGACGAAGTTGAAGGTGGTGCCCGAGCCGTCCGAACGGTGCACGACGGTGATCTTGGCGCTCGGCAGCGTCACGCCCGGGTTCAGCGCGGCGATGGCCGGGTCGTTCCAGGTCTTGATCTTGCCCAGGAAGATGTTGGCCAGCACGGTGCCGTCCAGCTTCAGCGCGCCCGGGGCGATGCCGGCCACGTTGACCACCGGCACCACGCCGCCGATCACCGAGGGGAACTGCGCCAGGCCCGACGCCGCCAGTTCTTCCGGCTTCAGCGGGGCGTCGGACGAGCCGAAATCAACGGTCTTGGCCTTGATCTGCGCAATGCCGCCGCCGGAACCGATCGACTGGTAGTTGACCTTGTTGCTGGTGGCGGCGTTGTAGTCGGCCGACCACTTCGACATCACCGGGTAGATGAACGAGGCGCCCGCGCCGGTGATTTCAGCGGCGTTGGCGGCGAACACGGACGACGCTGCGAAGACGGCAACGGCAACGCGCGACTTGAAGGCGTGGATCACGGGGTGGCTCCTGGGTTGATTGGGATGCGGGGTTACCCGCCCGGCGCACATTCCATAACGGTTCGATGACAACGCAGGGACCGTTGTATGACGCAGCCGTTACAGCGCTGCCCGGCGCCCGTACAGCAGGGGCGTGAAGGTTCTGCGTACCGCGGGCAACGTGATGACCATTGCGCCGGACACGGACGTAAGCCGGTTGCGATCACGTTCTATATGTCGCTGATGACCTGTCCGCTGTGGTCGTCATGCCGTCCCGGCCCGGCATTCCGCAGTGATGCCGCGTCATCCACACGAAACCATCGATGCAGGTCAGGGCTGCGCGGCGATCGGCCCGGGCCGGGACGCTGATACGTGACGCCCTGTGCCACAAGGCATCGACACGCATGTGGCCACAAATGAGTCGTACGCATGACCGCACGAAGAAATCTGTGGTTGGTGCTCAATCTGTCATTCGGCTGTCATGGTTTTAACGGAACGTTCGCAAAACGCTTGACCGGCCTGCCGGCGTGGCGTTCTGCCCAAGCCATTCCAACCCTCTGGAGAAATCCAAAATGCGTTCCCATTTGCTCGCCGCCGCGGTCGTTGCAAGCCTCGGTCTGGTTTCCGCCGACGCCTTCGCAGCCCCCGCCAGCTCGGGCGTATCCCAGGCACAGCTGCAGCAGCTGCAGGCACAGATCGCTGCGCTGCAGGCCCAGGTCCAGCAGTTGCAGAACGATTCGCAGGCGCTGCAGGCGCAGTCCGACGCGCAGTCCGAAGTGAACATCACCCAGGCCCAGGCCCTGGAAGGTGCGCAGAAGACCCAGACCAGCGTCGACAAGCTGGCCAAGCTGGTCAATGACAACAAGATTGGCGGTCGCATGTTCTTCGACCTGACCAACATCGACAAGACCAGCAACGGCAAGGACACCGCCGCCAGCGGCACCGGTCTGGACGTCAAGCGCTTCTACCTGACCGTGGACCACAAGTTCAACGACATCTGGTCGGCCAACCTGACCACCGACTTCCAGTACAGCTCGGCCATCGGCAACACCGAACTGTTCGTCAAGAAGGCCTACGTGCAGGGCAGCTTCGACCCGGCCTTCAACCTGCGCGTCGGTGCCGCCGACATGCCGTGGATCCCGTACGTCGAGAAGTTCTACGGCATGCGCTATGTCGAGAACACCCTGACCGACCGCCTGAAGTACGGCAACTCGTCTGACTGGGGCCTGCATGGCTTCGGCAACCTGGGCAACAACTTCAACTACGCCGTGTCGGTCGTGTCCGGCGCCGGCTACAAGAACCCGACCCGCAGCAAGGGCATGGACGTGGAAGGCCGCGTGGCCTACACCCCGAACGAGAACTTCGTGGTCGCCGTCGGCGGCTACAGCGGCAAGCTGGGCAAGGAAACCGACATCCAGAGCGCCGAGAACACCTACACCCGCGCCAACGCGATGGTGGCCTACGCCGACAGCAACTTCCGCGTCGGCGGCGAGTATTTCCAGGCCAAGAACCTCAACAACGTGCTGACCGTTGCCACCGACAAGACCAGCGGCTGGTCGGTGTGGGGCAGCGTGCGCGTCACCGACGGCGGCATCAACGTGTTCGGTCGTTACGATGACACCGACGTCAGCAAGACGCTGGACCCGACCCTGAGCGACAAGTACTGGAACGTCGGCGTCGAGTTCCCGGTCATGAAGAACCTCAAGCTGTCGACCGTGTACAAGTACACGCACCTGGCCAACGCCGGCGACAAGAAGAACGACAAGACCAAGGAATTCGGCGTCTGGGGCGACCTGTCGTTCTGATCTCCTGAAGCACCCTTGTCTACAAGCAAAGACGGCGGGCCTTGTGCCCGCCGTCTTTGTTCTGTCACACCATGAACGCGGTCACGCCTCCGCCGTGGTCTTTTCCTTGAACCGGCACAGGTCGGCGATCACGCAGCCCGGGCAATCCGGCTTGCGCGCCTTGCACACATAACGCCCGTGCAGGATCAGCCAGTGATGCGCGTCGAGCAGGAACTCGGCCGGAATCACCTTCACCAGCTTGTCTTCCACGTCGCGCACGTTCTTGCCTGGTGCCAGACCGGTGCGGTTGGAGACGCGGAAGATGTGCGTGTCCACCGCCATCACCGGCTCACCGAATGCAGTGTTGAGCACCACGTTGGCGGTCTTGCGGCCCACGCCCGGCAGCGCTTCCAGTTCATCCCGATCGCGCGGCACTTCACCGCCGTGCTTCTCCAGCAGGATCGCGCAGGTGGCGATCACGTTCTTCGCCTTGGCGTTGAACAGACCGATGGTGGCGATGTACTGCTTCAGGCCGTCTTCCCCCAGGGCGAGGATCTTCGCCGGCGTGTTGGCGACCGGGAACAGACGGCGCGTGGCCTTGTTGACGCCGATGTCGGTGGCCTGCGCCGACAGCGCGACCGCCACCAGCAGCTCGAACGGCGAGCTGTACTCCAGTTCGGTCTTCGGGTGTGGATTGAGTTCGCGCAGGCGGGTGAACATTTCCACCACGTCGGCGCGCGGCATCGTGCCGCCACGCCGCGCCGGGGCGCGTGCGGTCTTCTTCAGGGTGGCCATTACTGCTCCTTGCCGCTGGCGCGGGCCTTGGCCCGGGCGAGGATGGCGGCGGCTGCGGCGGGCAGGGCGGGTTTCACGTCCGGCGCCGGGGCCGGCGTACGGCGCGCATCGCGCTCGGCTTCGCGCCGTGCCAGCCGCACCGCACGCGCACGGTAGCGTTCGCGTGCGGCCCAGGCCGTATGCAATTGCTGCTGCGCCTGCTGCAGGCGTCGCGGAAGGTCCGGGTGACCGGGCAGCAGCTGTTCGTCGTCGGCGCGGGCGACATAGTCCATCAGCCCGGCCTGCAGGGCGCCATCGAGATCGTCTGCCTGGACCCGGGCAAACAGCTGCGCGGGGTTGGGTCGGGATGCCATGGCGTCAGCGGTTCTGGAAGGCCGGCGGACGGCGCTGCAGGAACGCGCTGGTGCCTTCGCGCATGTCCTCGGTGGCGAACAGCAGGCCGAACTGCGCGCTTTCGTACTCCAGCCCTGCCTCCAGGCTGCATTCGCCACCCACGTGTACGGCATCAAGCAGGCCACGCAGGGCCAGCGGCGCCGAGCGTGCCAACTGGCGGGCGACGTCCTGCACACGGTTGTCCAGCGCGTCGGCCGGCACCACTTCGTTGACGATGCCCAGTTCCAGCGCACGCGCGGCGTTGATCGGTGCACCCAGCAGGCACAGCTCCAGGGTGGCGGCGCGGCCGCACAGGCGCAGCAGGCGCTGGCTGCCGCCGAAGCCGGGAATCAGGCCGAGATTGATCTCCGGCTGGCCGACTTTGGCCGTATCGGCCGCGATGCGCAGGTGGCAGGCCATCGCCAGTTCCAGGCCGCCGCCCAAGGCAAAACCGTTCACGCGCGCGATCACCGGCTTGGGCATGCGCTCGATCTGGCGCATCAGGGCCTGGCCCAGCAGCGAGAAATCACGTCCCTGAACCGCGCTGAGAGTGTTCATCTCAGCGATGTCGGCGCCGGCCACGAACGCCTTCGGGCCGGCACCGGTCAGCACCACCACGCGCACGTCCGGGTCGGCAGCGGCGGCGCTGAACGCCTCGGCCAGGGCCTGCAGGGTCGCGGCATTCAAGGCGTTGAGCTTGTCCGGGCGCTGGACGGTCACGGTGCGGATGGCGCCGTCGTCGGTGACAGCGATCAGGGCATCGGCCACGGGGAAACTCCTGGAACGTTAAAAAAAAGTGATATTGAACTCCGCGAACGCAGACGGGTCATAGCCTGCATCGTGAGTAGCGGTTACACGTTGCGCCCGTTATCCTAACCCGTCGCCTCAGGGCGGCGCAGAACGTCCCTGAGTTACCACCCCTGGAGAACTGTTTGATGAAGTTGCGTTCTATCGCGGTCGCCGTCGCGGCCCTGGCCCTGACGGGCAATGCCTTCGCCCAGGACATCGCGTCCGAAAAGGGCAAGCTGAGCTACTACTTCGGTTACGACTACGGCAACAACCTGGCGGAGCTGACCGGTCGTGGTGAGCAGCTGGACATCAACTCGGTGGTGAAGGGCCTGCAGGATGCCTACGCCAAGAAGCAGCCGGCGATCACCGCCGAGCAGCTGAAGCCGGCCGTTGAAGCGTTCCAGAAGCGCGAGCAGGGCCGTGCCCAGGCTGCCAAGGCCGAGTACGAAAAGGCTGCTGCCGAAAACAAGACCAAGAGCGATCAGTTCATCGCGGCGAACAAGGCCAAGGCCGGCGTGCAGTCGCTGCCGAGCGGCGTCCAGTACCGCGTGATCGAAGCCGGCAAGGGTGCCAAGCCGACCCAGGCCAGCACCGTGCAGCTGGAAGTGGCCGGTCCGTTCCCGTACGGCCAGCGCCCGACCGAAGCCCGCCCGGCCCAGCAGATTCCGTCGATCAAGGTCAGCGAAGTCGAAATGAAGGCCATGCGCGAGACCCTGCTGCAGATGCCGGCAGGCTCGAAGTGGGAAGTCACCCTGCCGCCGGACCAGGCCTACGGTGCCGACCCGCGCACCCCGTTCCCGCCGAACGTGGCTGTGCAGTTCGAGATCAAGCTGGTCAGCGTCAAGTAAATCGAAGCCGTAAACGAAACGCGCCGGTGATTCCACCGGCGCGTTTTTGTTTGTGCAGTTCCTGACGGTAGAGTCGACTGTCAGTCGACTGCTCTTGGGTCACATCGGGGAAACGCCCGCGCTCCGCGCGCGAGTCGACTGACAGTCGACGCTGCCGTCCGTCCGGGCACCCCGCGCAAATTCCGCCCGATCGCGCTACTGTTGCCGGGTGCAAACAATGGAAGAAACGGCGCGTGTTGTCGCAAGTCCCTGCATCGGAGTGTGCACGCTGGATCCGGACCGGCAATGCGCCGGCTGCGGGCGGCACATCGATGAAATCGCACGGTGGTCGTCGATGAGCAACGAGGAACGCAGCCGCGTCCTGCATCGCGTGCAACCCCTGCGTGAACAGCTGCAGCAATCACTGCGCGGCTCGCTGGCCGATCACGAACGCTTGATGCGCGCGCTGCATCCGTTGGCCGATCCGCCGGCCGGCGACGGCTGGAACCGCAGCGAACTGAGTGACCTGCTGCCGCCGGGGCCACCTGTGGAAGCCGCCGTACTGGCCGGCATCGTGCCGCGCGCCAACGGCGCACAGGTCATCCTTACCCGTCGCACCGAAACCCTGCGCCAGCATGGTGGCCAGGTTGGTTTCCCCGGCGGGCGCACCGAACCCGATGACCGCGACGCACTGGCGGCCGCGCTGCGCGAGAGCCAGGAAGAAATCGCACTGGCGCCCGGCCAGGTGCAGGCGCTGGGCTATCTCGATCCCTTTGTGACGATCACTGGCTACCGGGTCACGCCGGTGGTGGCCGTCGTCGATCCGGACTTCGTACCGGTGCCGCAGCCCAGCGAAGTGGCCGAGGTGTTCGAGGTGCCGCTGGATTACCTGATGGCCGCAGACAACCTGCGCCAGGTCGAAATCAATCACCGCGGCCGCATCCGCCACGTTCTCGAATATGGCTGGCCTGGCCAGCGCATCTGGGGCGCGACCGCCGCCATTCTCTACAACCTGCGTCGCCGCCTGGAGCAAGTGCAATGAAGCCGATCGATCCGCCGTGGACCACCCTGGTCGATGTCGCCACCCTGGCTGCCGCGTTGGGCGAGGGCGTCCGCGTGGTCGACGCGCGCGCCACCGCCAGCACCGCGGTGCGCGTGGTCGATGCGCGGTCCTCGCTGGCTGATCCGCAGGCGGGAAGCGGCCAGTATCTGGCGGGGCATGTTCCGGGCGCGGTGTATGCCGATCTCAATCGGGACCTGTCGGATCTGACCCGCAGCGGCCACGGCCGTCATCCGCTGCCGGACAGCGATGCCTTTGCCGCAAGGCTGGGGCAGTGGGGCATCGGCCCCGATACCCAGGTGGTGGTCTACGACGGCAGCGACGGCAGCATGGCCGCCTCGCGCCTGTGGTGGCTGCTGCGCCTGATCGGGCACCGCAAGGTGGCCGTGCTTGATGGTGGCATCGCCGCGTGGCAGGCCGCAGGACATCCTTTGGCGACGGGGCAGGGTGAGGTGACCGCGCTGCCGGCTTACCCGGGCCGTTTCGACACCACCCAGATTGCCAATGCCGATGAAATCAGCGCACGCCTGAAGCACGCGCCGGGTTGGCTGGTCGACGCACGCGCGGGCGAGCGCTTCCGCGGCGAAGTCGAGCCGCTGGACCCGGTCGCCGGCCACGTACCCGGCGCGGTCAACCGCCCGTTTGCGTTGAACGTCGCCGACGGCCGCCTGCGTGATGCACAGGAGCTGCGCGCCGAACTGCAGGGCGTGATCGGCAACCGTGATCCGCAGCAGGTGGTGCTGATGTGCGGCTCCGGCGTGACCGCCTGCCACCTGCTGCTGGCGATGGAAGCGGCCGGCCTGTCCGGCGCCCGCATCTATGCCGATTCCTGGAGCGGATGGGTCAGCGACAGCAGCCGCCCGGTGGCAACCGGCGCCTGAGCGATCCGAGCAAAAAGCAGTCGAGCGCGGTTCGACTCTACAAAGGCACCCTTCGATCGATTCGACCCCGTGTCGACCAAGGTCGACACCCACCAACAGCAGCGGGAAACTGTCGAAGGCGGGTGGGTCCGGTTGCGGGGGTGTCCGCGGCATGGATGCCGCGGCCAAGCTTACAGGGACGTACTTGCAGCGTCCCCCGTAACCGGACCCACCCCGTCTCCCCTCAGGAAGTCAGCTTCTGCTGTTGCTCTGGCTTCGGCTTCTGCAGGTGCAGGGCGCAGCCCTGCAAGCCCTCACCCAACCGGCTGCAGTGGCACCTTCGCCAGCACCCGCGCCCACGGGAACAACGGCCCCGGATCACGCTTGCGCGCCACCATCAGCGTCGGATCATCGCTGGCCGGCACCTGCTCCAGATCCAGCTGGTCATGCCCGGCCATCCGCTGCAGCGAGGGATAGCGCACCACCAGCGCCTGCAGCAGCTGCTCCAGCGCCTGCAACTGTGCTTCGGTGTACGGCTCGTCCATCGCCTGGTGGCGGCTGTCCAACCAGTCCGGGTAGCGCCCGGTATTGACCAGTTCGATGCCCAGCGTATGTGCGTTCATGCCGCGCACGTGGTGGGCCACCCGTTCCGGCGCCACGTACTGCACCACGCTGCCATCGCGGTCGATGTAGAAATGCCCGCTGTTGCCGGCACCACTGTCGTACAGCACACGCTCGCCGTACTCGCGGGCCATCGCCAGATCCGGCAGCTCGGTGCAGTGGATCACCACCATCTCCAGCGTGGCCGGGTCGCGCAGCGGCAGGCGGTCTTCGTAGGGCAGGGGCTGCAGCTGCAGGCCGGGCAGGAGCGGGTTGGACATCCGGCGATGCTAGCATTGCGGCATGAACCTGCCTTCCCTTTCCTCGCCGACCCGCTCCCACGGAGCGCGCGCATGAGCCGCGGCCACTGCATCCTGTCCCACGGTTTCGAGAGCGGCCCGGAGGCGACCAAGGTCACCGCGCTGGCCGACGTGGCGCAGCGCCTGGGCTGGACCCATGAGCGCCCGGATTACACCGACCTGGACGCGATGAGCGAGGTCAGCCGGGTAGGCGACGTGCGCACCCGGCTGCAGCGCCTGGTGGAACGCACTGCCATCGCCGCCCAACAGGGCCCGGTGGTGCTGGCCGGCTCCAGCCTGGGCGCCTACATCTCCGCCATCGCCTCGCTGCAGGTGCCGGTGGCCGGCCTGTTCCTGATGGTGCCGCCGACCACCATGGGCCCGATGCCGGCGCTGGATGCCGCTGCCGTGCCGACCACCGTGGTGCAGGCCTGGCATGACGACGTGGTCCCGGCCGCCGGGGTGATTGCCTGGGCGCAGGCGCGTTCGGCGCAGCTGCTGCTGGTCGACGACGGCCACCGCCTGGAACGCCACGTGGAGGCCTCCGCGCAGGCCTTCGAGCGCCTGCTGCGGCAACTGTGAAGCCCGGGCGCACGGCGCGCCCGCCCGCATTGACTACAATGGCAGCCCCGCCGCCCCCGGCGCGGGCCTGCCGGCCGTGCTTGCGGCCCTCCTTTCCGACCGGCCCGGCCCCAGTGCCGCGCCCGACCACCTGCGAACCGATCCCGTGAAATTCTTCGTCTCCTGCGCCAAGGGCCTGGAATACCTGCTTGCCGATGAACTGTCGGCCCTGGGCCTTGGCAAGGCCACTGCCACCATTGCCGGCGTCAACGCCGAGGGCGAACTGGAGCAGGCGCTGCGGATCGTGATGTGGTCGCGCCTGGCCAGCCGTGTGCTGTGGCCCATCGACGAGTTCGAGTGCCCGGACGAGCAGGCCCTGTACGACGGCGTGCGTGCGCTGCCGTGGCATGAGCACATCAAGCCGGAGATGACCCTGGCGGTGGACGCACATGTGTCCGGCGACAAGATCACCCACGCCCGCTTTGCCGCCCAGCGGATCAAGGACGCCATCGTCGACCGCATGCGCGATGAGGGACTGGAACGCCCCTCGGTCAACACCGATCTGCCCGATGTGCGCGTCAACCTGTCGCTGCGCAAGGGCCGTGCCTCGTTGTCGATCGATCTCGGCGGCGGCCCGCTGCATCGCCGTGGCTGGCGTGGTGCCGCCCACGAGGCACCGCTGAAGGAAAACCTGGCCGCCGCGCTGCTGCTGCGCGCGCAGTGGCCGCGCCTGCACGCTGCCGGTGGTGGCCTGCTGGACCCGATGTGCGGCAGCGGCACCCTGCTGATCGAAGGCGCGCTGATGGCTGCCGACGTTGCCCCTGGCCTGATGCGCCATGGCAGCCTGCCGCCGAGCCGCTGGCTGGGCTTCGACAAGGCCGTCTGGAAGACCATCCAGAGCGAAGCGCGTGATCGTGAGGCCGCAGGCCTGGCCGCGCTGAAGCCGGTCATCCACGGCAGCGACATCGACCCGACCGCGATCCAGGCGGCACGCGAGAATGCCGAGGTCGCGGGCGTCGCCCACGCGATCCGCTTCACCCGCGCCGATGTGGCCGACCTGGCCGCGCCGGAACAGGAGATCGGTGCGGTGGTCTGCAACCCGCCGTACGACGAACGCCTGGCCGCCGATCCGGCGCTGTACCGTGCACTGGGCAATGCCCTGCAGAAGGCGGTGCCGCAGTGGCGCGCCAGCCTGCTGTGCGGCAACGACGAACTGGCCTTCGCCACCGGCCTGCGTGCCGGCAAGAAGTACCAGATGTTCAACGGTGCCTTGGAATGTGCGCTGATCGTCTGCGACCCGATCGCCGTGCCGGGCCGTGACCCGGCGCAGCCGCGCGAGTTGAGCGAAGGTGCGCAGATGGTGGCCAACCGCCTGCGCAAGAACCTGAAGAAGTTCAAGAGCTGGCGTGCCCGCGAGGACATCACCTGCTTCCGCGCCTATGACGCCGATCTGCCGGAGTACGCGGCCGCCATCGACGTCTACGAGGAAGACGGTGGCAAGCGCCGTACCTTCCTGCACGTGCAGGAATACGCTGCACCGGCTGCAATTCCCGAGAACGACGTGCGCCGTCGCCGCAACGAACTGCTGGCGGCCGCGCGTGAAGTGTTCGGCGTGCCGCCGGAGCAGGTCTCGATGAAGTCGCGCGAGCGCGGCAAGGGCGGCAGCAAGTACGGACGCTTCGAGCAGCGCGATGAGTTCATCGTGGTGCGCGAGAACAACGCGCTGCTGCAGGTGAATCTGTTCGACTACCTGGACACCGGCCTGTTCCTCGACCACCGCCCGCTGCGCCGGATGATGGCCGAGCAGGTGCGTGGCAAGCGTTTCCTCAACCTGTTCTGCTACACCGGTGTGGCCAGCGTGCAGGCGGCCGTGGCTGGTGCCGCCAGCACCACCAGCGTCGACCTGTCGGCCACCTATCTGCAGTGGTGCTACGACAACCTGGCGTTGAACGGGCAGGGCGGTAACCAGCACCTTCTGGTGCAGGCCGATGCGATGGCCTGGCTGGAGGGTGACCGTGGCCAGTACGACGTGATCTTCTGCGATCCGCCGACGTTCTCCAACTCGGCGCGCGCCGATGACTTCGACGTGCAGCGCGAGCAGATCAAGCTGCTGCGTGCAGCCGTGGCGCGGCTGGCGCCCGGCGGCGTGCTGTACTTCTCCAACAACTTCCGCCGCTTCAAGCTGGAAGAAAACGCCATCGCCGAATTCGCCCAGTGCCGCGAGATCACCGCGCGCACCATCGGCCCGGACTTCGAGCGCAACGCGCGCATCCACCGCGCGTGGGAATTGAAGCGGTTGGGGTAAGTCGACGTCCGGCGTCGGATCTCCTGCGCGAAGCGCAGGGGATCCGACCCCGATGGCTCTGCTACACCAACGCCACCAGCAGCCCGGCCACCGGCAGCGCGATCGCCAGTGGCACGATCCATTTCGGTCGGAACGGGTACAGCCCGAACGACAGCACCACGCCGCCCACGGTCATCGCGCCCAGCCACAGCACCGGGCCCATCGCCCAGCCGTGGTCGGCCACGCACAGCGCGAACGCCACCGTCAGCAGGGCCCAGCCCAGCGCCCGCCACTGCGTGCGCCGTGCCGCGGGGGCTGCCGCCTTGCCATGCAGGTCGTGCTGGTGCTTTTCCATCGCCAGCGACAGCGCGGTGAACGCGGAGAACGACAGGGTCAACGCCAGCAGCATCATGCGCTGGCCTCCGCTTCGGCAGCGTCCGCCGCTTCGACCGGTGCCTTGGGCGCCGCCGCAGCCGCCGCGCGCTTCTTCTTCTCGGCCGCGCTCAGCGGTGGCGTCCAGTGCTGCATGCGCCAGCCGCACAACGCCAGCATCGCACCGAAGGCGATCATCGACAGATCGAAGCCAGCCAACACCCAGTCACCATTGCGCAGGGTGATGCCCAGATGCGCGTGCGTGGTCTGGGCATTGACCACCGGCACCAGTGCGAACGCGGCTGCGCCCAGGTACAGCTGCCACGCCCACATCATCCGCTTGGGCCAGATGAAGGCGGCCAGCAGGGCCGCGCCCCAGGCATAGAAGAACACGTTGGCTTCCGCACTCGCGCGCTCGGCGATGTCCAGTGGCAGCAGGCGGTTGCCCCAGAAGTAGGCGGCAAAGGCGATCGGCAGGCCGGCCACGGTGCCGATGTTCAGCGCATCGACCAGGCGCAGGCCGAAGCCGGTGCGGCCGCTCTTGGCATGCTTCGGGCGTTCCTTCACCGCCCACAGCACCACACCGCTGGCGACCATCAGGCAGCCGACCAGGCCGGACAGGAAGAACAGTGCACGCAGGCCCCAGTCGGCGAAGCGGGCCAGGTGCAGGCCATACAGCACGCCACGGGTCGCGGTAGCTCCGCCCGACGGTGGCGTCTCTTCCAGCAGCGCACCGCTCACCATGTCGTAGCGCACGGCCGGGGTGTCGGTGGACAGGCGCTTGCCGTCGCGCTGGCGGATGTCGATCACCGCATTGGCCGCACCCGGGTTGGACACGGTGAAGCCGGCCACTTCCACGCCGTGCCAATGCGCGCGTGCGCTGTCCAGCAGCTGTGCGATCGGCAGCGGCGCGGCGCGGCCTTCGGCCGGTGCGGTCACCTCCGGCATGCCACCGAAGGCCTCGAAGAAGAACTGGTCCTCGTCCTGTGGGTAGGCGACTTTCACGCCCCAGGGCAGGTACATGACCATCAGGGTGACGATGCCGGTGTAGGTGATCATCGCGTGGTAGGGCAGGGCCATCACTGCGCTGACGTTGTGGAAATCGAGCCAGGAGCGCAGGCCCTTGTCCTTGCGGAAGGTGAAGAAGTCCTTGAAGATTTTCTTGTGGGTGATGACGCCGGTGATGATCGCCACCAGCATGAACATCGCGCAGAAGCCAACCAGGTAGCGCGCCCACAGCACCGGGATGTAGTGCAGGTCGAAGTGCAGGCGGTAGAAGAAGTCGCCGCCGCGGGTCTCGCGCGCCTTCAATGCCTGTCCGGTGTTGGGATCAAGCGTGGCATCGCCGAAGCCACCGCGGCGGCCACGGCTGGGGTCGGCCAGTTCCGGCGGCAACCGCCAGAACATCTGCATGGCCGGGTTGCGCGGCTGCGGCAAGGTGACGAACCAGTTCTCGGCCTGCGCGGCGTTGGCCTGCAGGTAGTCCACCGCGCGTTGCGCGGCGACGTCGATGCTGACGTTGCTGGACGGCAGTTCCGGGCGCATCCAGCGGCTGATTTCCTCGCGGTAGTAGCTGGCCGTGCCGGCCATGAAAATCAGCAGCAGCAACCAGCCGACCAGCAGCCCGGTCCAGGTGTGCAGCCAAGCCATTGACTGGCGGAACCCGTTCTTCATGCCCAGGCCCCCAGCATGCGCGCGATGGCCGCCATCAGCAGGGTGGGAGCGAGAATGCCGACCCACGCACGCAGCGCGCTGCGGGTGGCGAAGGCCCACAGCGCTGCGCAGGCGGCCACCAGAATCGCCAGCAGCATGCCGGTCAGCACGGTCTGGCCGCGCGCACCGGGCAGGGCCACCGCGCAGAACACGCTGGTCACCGAGGCCAGCGCGTAGCCGCCGAAGATTGCAGCCAACGAGCGTGACAGCACGCCCCAGCGCGGGTTGGAAAAGAAGGTGCGGGGGCTGGCGGTTGCGGGCGAGCGGTCCACGGAGGTCCTGCAGGTTGGAGAAGGGATGGAACGCGTCCGCGGCCCCTTGCGCCCTGCGCATGTTGCCCAGCGTGTCCCATCGACGAGGCACGGCCCGCGCGGACGGGCGGCCCAGAGGTCGGGGATGTACACGGGCGATGGGCACGTCTCCGTACCCTTTGGCTAAGCGCACAACCGATCAGTAAATGATAGGCATTCGCATTTTATGAATCAAGCGTGACGATCCTGATGGCGCAGCTGGGCCTAGAACCTGAACACCACCGTCGCCGCATGCAGCAGCAGGCCGATCAGGCCACCCACCAGGGTGCCGTTGAAGCGGATGAACTGCAGGTCGCGACCCACGCTCAGTTCCAGCTGCTCGACCAGGTGACGTTCGTCCCAGCTCTTCACGGTCTGCGCGATATGCGTGGTCACGCCTTCGCGCAGGCGGCCGGTCAGGCGCTGGGCGCCCTCCAGCAGATGCTGGTTCAGCGCGTCGCGCAGGGCGGGGTCGGCCTGCAGGCTGCTGCCCAGTGATGCGAGGCTGCGCTGCAGGTGGCCGACCAGCGCCGAATCCTCACGCTGCAGATCGGCGCGCAGGCTGGCATGGATGCGCGCCCACAGCCCCTGCACGTAGTCCTGCAGGGCCGGGTGGTCGATCATTTCCTGCTTGAGCTGTTCGATGCGTTCGGCCAGGGCCGGGTCCTCGCGCAGGCGCTGCACGTAGTTCTGCAGCCAGCTCTCGTAATCCTGGCGCAGCGGATGCTGCGGCTCGGCCAGCACCTGCTGCAGTTCTTCCAGCACCGCCCGCGCCAGGCGCTCGGCCAGGCTGTCACCGATCTCGTCGATCGGCTTGACCCAGTTCACCGTGCTTGACAGCGTCGGCCACTCGCGCTGGATGTAACGCACGATCAACTGCGAGGCGCGCTCCTTCACTTCCGGCTGCTCCAGCCAGCGCCCCAGCCGCTGCAGGCCTTCGTCCAGCACGCGCTGGTGGCGCCCATCGGCGGTCAGCAGGGCCAGTAGTTCACCGACGGTGGCGGCGGCATTCCACTGCCGCAGCTGCTGCACCACGAAGGCGTGCAGCTGCCGGCGTACGGCGGTTTCGTCGAAGAAATCCAGCGCCTGCAGCGCCCAGCCGCGGGCCATGTCGGCCAGCATCCGTGAGCGCGCGGGGTCGGCCAACCAGCTGCCGAGGCGGCTGGCCGGATCGAACACCTGCAGCTTTGCCAGCAGCACCTGTGGTTCCAGGAACTGGTCGCGCACGAACAGGGCGAGGCTGTCTCCGATGCGTTCCTTGCTGCGCGGGATGATTGCCGTATGCGGGATCGGCAGCCCCATCGGCCGCCGGAACAGCGCGACGACTGCGAACCAGTCGGCCAGTGCGCCCACGGCCGCTGCTTCGCAGAAGGCCGAGACCCAGGCCCAGATGCCGCGTTCGCCCTGCCAGTGGCTGACCGCGAAACCGGCCAGCATCAACAGCAACAGGCCCAACGCGAGGGCTTTCAGGCGCCGCAGCTGAGCGCGGCGCGGATCGTGGGCAGGCGTCATGCGGAAAGTCTAACCGCAGCTTGGTGACGCCTGTCTGTAGAGCCGAGCCCATGCTCGGCTGCCTTGCGCGTGGAAAAGAGCAGCCGAGCATGGGCTCGGCTCTACAGAAGCGCGTCGAGAGCGCTTAGAGCGCTTCCAGCTGCTTGCGCAGCGCGGCCAGCTGCGCGCGCAGGGTGTCGTTCTCGCGGGTCAGCGCGACCACGCGGCGGCGCAGCGCCGGGGCATCCTCGCCCAGCTGCTCCAGCGCCGACAGCACCTCGGCGTCGCGGCTGGCGATCTGCTCCTCGTCCGCTTCCTCGAAGTCCATCTCGGCCGCTTCCGGCTTCGGTGCACGCGGCTTGCGCTTGGACTCGCGCACGCGTCTGGCGGCCTGCTTCAGCTCGTCCTTGCCACCGGCGGCGGCGGCGCGCTGTTCTTCTTCGGGCAGGTCGGCCACGGCCGCGGCGGCGCTGATCGAGATCACGCCGGCCTTCACTGCTTCCACCACTTCGGCCGCAGCCTGGGCGTGAATGCGTTCGATCATGCCGACCTGGCTGGTGCTCAGTTTGGCCTCGCGGGCCAGCTCGGCGCGGCTGATCTTCGGTGCCGGCTCCCACGGCGGGCTGTCCTCACCCGCGTCTTCGACCACCTCGGCGGTGCCATCGCTCTCGCGCTGCAGCTGGGCCTGTTCGATCTGCTTGCGGGCGGCCAGGATGTCCCGCTTGCGCAGCGCCAGCACGCCGCGCTGGAAATCGGACACGCTGCGGCGGCCCAGGTGCTGCTCGATCATCCACAGGTGCACGTCTTCCATGCTCTGGAAGCGGGTGTTCTGCACGGTGTTGAAGGGCAGGCCATGCTTCTGGCAGATGCCGAAACGGTTGTGGCCGTCGACCAGTACGTTGCCCCACAGGACCAGCGCGTCACGACAGCCTTCGGCCAGGATGCTGCGCTCCAGCGCGTCATGTTCGTCCGCGGTGAGCGGGTCGATGTAGGCCTTGAGTTCTTCTTTGACGACGATATCCATGGGCACGGCAACGAGCAGGAGCGGAACCGCCCATTGTAACCGCTCGCCACCGTCGGTCCGGGCTAGGCGGTGGCCCGGATCATCTCGCCCAGCGTGCCGGTGATCTGGTCGATCTGTGCCTTGTCCACGATCAGCGGGGGCGACAGCGCGATGATGTCGCCGGTACAGCGCACCAGCAGCCGGCCGTCGTGGAAGCAGCGCCGGTAGACCTCGTAGCCCCGGCTGCCCGGCGCATCGCGGCGAGGCGCCAGTTCGACCGCGCCGACCAGGCCGAAGTTGCGGATGTCGATCACGTTGGGCAGGCCCTGCAGCGCATGCAGCCGTTCCTGCCAGTACTCGCCCAGCTCGATGGCGCGCTCGAAAAGGCGCTCCTCGGCGTAGACCTCCAGCGTGGCCAGCGCCGCTGCACAGGCCAGCGGGTGCCCCGAATAGGTATAGCCATGGAACAGCTCGATGGCCTGTGGCGGCGCCTGCATCAGCGTTGCATGCACGGCGTCGCTGGCCAGTACCCCACCCAGCGGTACCGCGCCGTTGCTGACCGCCTTGGCGAAGGTCAGCAGATCCGGGGTGACCCCGAAGCGCTGCGCGGCGAACGGCATGCCGACGCGGCCGAAACCGGTTATGACCTCGTCGAACACCAGCAGGATGCCGTGCTGGTCGCACAGCTCGCGCAGTCGCTGCAGGTAACCCGGTGCGGGCAGGATCACCCCGGCGGAGCCGGCAATGGGTTCGACGAATACGGCGGCGATTGTCGAAGCGTCGTGCAGCGCAATCAGCCGCTCAAGGTCGTCGGCCAGTTCCGCACCCTGGCGCGGCAGACCCTTGCTGAATGCATTGCGTGGCAGGTCCAGGGTGTGCCGAAGGTAGTCCACGCCGCCCAGCTGCAGGCCGAACGACTTGCGGTTGTTGGGCAGCCCACCCAGCGCCATGCCGCCGAAGCCGACCCCGTGGTAAGCCTTCTCGCGGCTGATGAAGCGCGTGCGCTGGCCCTCGCCACGCTGGCGATGGTAGGCCAGCACGATCTTCATCGCGGTATCCACCGCCTCGGAGCCGGAGCTGGTGAAGAACACATGGTTGAGCGGGCCCGGAGCCAGTGCGGCCAGTCGCTGCGCCAGCGCGAAGGCCGGCGGCGAGCCCATCTGGAAGGCCGGCGAGTAGTCGAGCGTGCGTGCCTGCTCGACGATGGCCTCGACGATACGTGGGCGCGCGTGGCCGGCGTTGCAGCACCACAGGCCGGCGGTGCCGTCGAGGATCTGGCGACCGTCGACATCCTCGTAGTGCATGCCCTCGGCACGCACCAGCACACGCGGCGCAGCCTTGAACTGGCGGTTGGCGGTGAACGGCATCCAGTACGCGTCCAGTGACTCGGGGCGCTGGGTGGCCAGGTCGTGCAGGTCGCTTTCGGGACGCTTCATGCCAGCTCCATCGGGTCCGATGCGATGAATGTAGCGCAGCTGCGTCACGGCGGAGTCGCGGCGGCCCCGGTATAACCAGGGCTCGTTGAATGTTGGAGCTTCCCATGGCCGATTTCCCCGACCGCAGCCACTGGCAGGCGCTGGCCCTCCAGCTGTCGATGCCGGGCCAGGCCTTCATCGACGGCCGCTATGTCGATGCCGCCAGCGGCGCCCGCTTCGACTGCATCAGCCCGATCGACGGTCGCGTGCTGGGAGCGGTTGCCGACTGCGACGCGCAGGATGTCGAGCGCGCGGTACTGGCAGCGCGGCGCAGCTTCGAGGCGGGCCACTGGTCGCAGGCAAGCCCGGCCCATCGCAAGCGCGTGTTGCTGGCGCTGGCGGCATTGGTGGAAGCGCACGCCGATGAGCTGGCCCTGCTGGAAACCCTGGACATGGGCAAGCCGGTGCGTGACGCGCGCCGTATCGACCTGCCCGGCGTGGTGCGCTGCCTGAGCTGGACCGCCGAAGCGGTGGACAAGCTGTACGGTGAGGTCGCACCCACCGGCCCGCATGAGCTGGGGCTGGTCACGCGCGAGGCCGCTGGGGTAGTGGCGGCCATCGTGCCGTGGAATTTCCCGCTGTTGATGGCGTGCTGGAAGATCGCGCCTGCATTGGCCATGGGCAACTCGGTGGTGCTCAAGCCTTCTGAGCGGTCACCGCTGAGTGCGCTGCGGTTGGCGGCGCTGGCCGCCGAGGCGGGCCTGCCGGAGGGCGTGCTGAACGTGCTGCCGGGCCATGGCGCGCGCGTCGGCGAACCGCTGGCGCTGCACATGGATGTGGACGTGCTGGCCTTCACCGGTTCCACTGCCACCGGCGCGAAGCTGCTGGAGCATTCCGGGCGATCCAACCTCAAGCGGGTCTGGCTGGAATGCGGTGGCAAGAGCCCGCATGTGGTGTTCGCCGACGCCCCCGATCTGGACGTCGCCGCCAAGGCGGTGGCACAGGGCATCTTCTTCAACCAGGGCGAAGTCTGTACTGCCGGCTCCCGGCTGCTGGTCCAGCGCTCGATCCGCGAGGATTTCGTGCATCAGGTGATCGCCCATGGCCAGCACATGCAGCCGCAGCATCCGCTGGAGGCCGATGCACCGATGGGCGCGCTGGTGGATGCCGCGCATCTGCACAAGGTGATGGACGATATCGCACGCGCAGAAGGCGAGGGCGCGCGGCTGCTGCTGGGTGGGCGACGGGCCGAGGTCGAGGCCGGCGGCAGCTATGTGCAGCCGACAGTGTTCGACCAGGTGCGCCCGGAGCAGGCCTTGGCGCGTGAGGAAGTATTCGGGCCGGTGCTGGCCGTACTCGGCTTCGACGACGAGGCCGAAGCGGTGCGCCTGGCCAATGACAGTCGCTACGGCCTGGCCGCGGGCCTGTGGACGCGTGATCTCAGCCGCGCCCATCGGGTCGCGCGGCAGTTGCGCGCGGGTAGTGTATGGGTGAATGGCTGGGATGGCGGTGACATGACCGCGCCGTTTGGCGGTTACAAGCAGTCCGGCAATGGGCGGGACAAGTCACTGCATGCGTTCGACAAGTACAGCGAGATCAAGGCTATCTGGATCCAGTTGTAACCACGTGGCTGCTTGACCGCTGTTCGCCCTTTGTAGAGTCGAGCCTTGCTCGACTGCCGTTCGTTCTTCTGTAGAGCCGAGCCATGCTCGGCTGCTGTTCGCTCTTCTGTAGAGCCGAGCCGTGCTCGGCTGCATCTCGCGAAGCGCAGTCGAGCATGGCTCGACTCTACAAAGGCGTGCCCGCTACCGGCAGCGGGCACTCACCTGCAGCACTGCCGCACGCAGCACGTCGCGATCGGCTTCTTCGACCGCGTTCTGGAAATAGTCCATGTCCTGCTTGCCCAGCTCGCACGGGTCGACGGTGTACCCGGGTGGCCACAAGCCCAGCAGCTGCGCCACGCCATGCACGATCTGCTCGGGGGTCATCTGCCGACGGATCCGGAAGTAATTGCGGCGCGGCCCGAACGCGGGATGGACCTCGCGCCGACCGATCAGGCGTGGCGCCACGCCCGCCGCGCTGATACCGTCACCGCCATCGATGCTGCCCGCAGGCAGGTCCAGCATCAGTGGCGCCGGTGCAGGCGGTTCCTCGGACGCGGGCGTGTTGGCATCCGTGGGTGCGGTCGGGGCCGGACGTGGCGCTGTCGATGCGGCTGGTCGCGCCGCCGATGCGGAGGGCAGCGCCGGGTGTGGTTGTACCGCCGCGGGTTGCTCCGGCGGTAACCAGCGCAATGAAATCCTGGCAGCTTCGTCGCTGTGCAGCGTCATCCTGCCACTGCCCAGCAGCCACACTGCCATCAACCCATGCACCAGCAGCACCACCAGCCATGCCGCCATGCGCGGCAGCTTCGGCGAATCGGACCACGACAGCGCGACTGCAGTCATCGGCAAAGCATCCATGCAGGGACCGGTGGCGCAGCCTAGCGGGCGGCCCGAAAAATTTCGTTGGCATCGGTGTCGGCTGAAACCATCGCCCCGTGCGGCCGTCGGCCCGTGGCAGAATCGGGCGATCTGCCGTTACCCGTGTTGCCGATGTCGACGATCACCGCTGCCGCGCCGCCCGTGAATTCCCCCAGTCGAGTCCTGCTGGCCAGCCTGATCGGCACCACCATCGAATTCTTCGATTTCTACATCTACGCCACGGCGGCGGTGCTGGTGTTCCCGCACCTGTTCTTCCCGGACAGCAGCGAACAGGCGGCGCTGCTGCAGTCACTGGCAACGTTTGCGGTCGCGTTCATCGCGCGCCCGGTGGGCTCGGCAGTGTTCGGCCACTTCGGTGACCGTATCGGCCGCAAGGCCACGCTGGTGGCCGCGCTGCTGACCATGGGCCTGTCCACGGTGCTGATCGGCCTGCTGCCCACCCATGCCCAGATCGGGCTGTGGGCCCCCGCGTTGCTGGCGCTGTGCCGCTTCGGCCAGGGCCTGGGGCTGGGCGGCGAGTGGGGCGGGGCGGTGCTGCTGGCCACTGAGAACGCGCCGCCGGGCAAGCGCGCCTGGTACGGCATGTTCCCGCAGCTGGGCGCACCGCTCGGCTTCCTGCTGTCGGCCGGCATCTTCCTCGTGCTCGGCCGCTGCCTGAGCCAGGACGACTTCCTGCAGTGGGGCTGGCGCATTCCGTTCGTGGCCAGCGCGCTGCTGGTCGGCCTTGGCCTGTGGGTGCGCCTGAACATCCACGAGACGCCCGATTTCAAGAAGGCGCTGGAGCGCAAGGCGCCGGTGCGGCTGCCGATGTGGACGGTACTGCGTGACCATCCGGTGCCGATGCTGCTGGGCACCCTCGGTGCCTTCGCCACCTTCGTGCTGTTCTACCTGATGACGGTGTTCAGCCTGGGCCACGGAACTGCGGTGCTGGGCTACAGCCGCGAGCAGTTCCTGCTGATGCAGATGGCCGGCATGCTGTTCTTCGCGCTGGGTATTCCGCTGTCGGCGCGCTATGGCGACCGTTGGGGCACGCGGCGCACGATGATTGTCGCCAGCGTACTGATCGTCGGCTTCGGCGTGCTGTTCGCACCGCTGTTCCAGCCGCACAGCCCGTGGCTGGTCACTGGCTTCCTGTGCCTGGGCCTGTTCCTGATGGGCCTGACCTACGGTCCCTGCGGCACCTTCCTGGCCGAGATCTACCCGGTGGAGGTGCGCTACACCGGTGCTTCGCTGTCATTCAACCTGGCCGGCATCCTCGGTGCGGCACCGGCGCCGTACCTGGCCACCTGGCTGGCCGAACGCTTCGGCCTGGTCGCGGTGGGCTACTACCTGTGCCTGACCGCGGTGGCGACCCTGTGCGCACTGGTGGCACTGCACCGGCGCGCCCTGCGGCTCAACCAAAGAAGCGCTTGAGCGTGCGCCCCAGCCAACCACCGCCCTGGTGTTCGCGGGCGAACTGGTTCAGGTGCGCCTTGACCTGCTCGGCATAGGCCTGGTCATCGCCGCGGATGTGGTTGAACAGCCAGCGCGAGAGCATGGTGCGCAGCTCGTCGCTGATGTCCTCGCCGGCCTGGAAGCGCATGCGGTATTCCGATACCCGCTTGATGAAGACCTCATGCACGCGCTTGTGCGCGGCACAGAACGGGTAGCCCGCTTCCTCCATCAGCTCCTCTTCGAACGCGAAGTGCGACATGGTGTAGTCCACCACCTCGTCGATCACTTCACCCACTGCCGCACGCTGCATGCTGGCCTGGGCCACGTGCAGGTGGTTGAGCATCTCGATGATGCGGCGGTGTTGTTGGTCGATCACATCGATGCCGATGTTCAGATCGTCCTGCCAGACCAGTAGTGCCATCCCCGGCTCCCCTTCATGCGTATGTCGGGGCCGACTGTAGAGCCGCCGCGCGGGTGCGGCGTTGATCTGGATCAAAGCGGGCCGGTCAGGGCAGGGCAGGCTCGCGCGGGCGCAGCGGGCTGGCCACCGTGGTGCAGCTGACCCGGTTGCGGCCACCGGCCTTGGCCAGGTACAGCTGGCGGTCGGCCTCGGAAATCAGCCGGTGCAGCGCATCACGCTGCGGGCGCAGGCAGCACAGGCCGATGCTCACAGTCATGCGCAGGGTGGCGGTGCCGATGTCCACTTCCAGCGCGGCGATGCGCTGGCGCAGTTCCTCGAAGTACAGCAGCGCCTCGTCCTGTTCCATGTCCGGCACCAGCAGGCAGAACTCCTCGCCACCGAAGCGTGCGATCAGGTCCTGGCTGCGTGCATGTGCGGCCACCGCGCCGGCCACCGCGCGCAGCGCATCATCGCCGGCCTCGTGGCCGTGGGTGTCGTTGATGTGCTTGAAGTGGTCGATGTCGATCATCGCCACCGCCACGCACTGGCCATGCAGCTGCAGCTGCGGCAGCTGGCGCTGGCTCTGCTCCAGGAAGCAGCGGCGGTTGGGCAGGCCGGTCAGGAAGTCGCGGGTGGCCAGATCCTGCAGGGTGCCAATCAGTTCCAGCTGGTCCACGTTCTGCGAGACACGGCAGAAGAATTCCTCGCGCGAGAACGGCTTGCGCAGGAAGTCGTTGGCGCCGTTCTTCAGGAAGCGTGGGATCAGCGAGGCATCGGTATTGCCGGAGATGCCGATCACCGCCACCTTGTCGCGCGAGCGCAGGGTACGCAGGCGGCGGGTGAACTCCACGCCCTGCATGCCGGGCATTTCTTGGTCGACCACCGCCAGGCGGATTGCCGGATGCGCCTCGATGGCAGCCAGACCCTCGTTGCCGTCGGCGGCTTCATGCACCTCATGGCCGTACATGCGCAGCAGGGCCGCAGCGTAGCCACGCGCAGACGGCGAATCGTCCACCACCAGCGCGGCGATGCGGCGGTTGCGTTCCAGCCGCTGCACCAGCCACACCAGGTAGTCGATGCTGCCGGGAGTGTTCTTCAGCACGTAGTCGATGATCTGCTGCTGCAGCACGCGCTTGCGCAGGTCCTCGTCGTACACGCCGCTGACCACCACCGTTGGCAGGTCGCGCTTGAGGAAGAACTCAACCACCGCATCGCGGTCGCCGTCGGCCAGCACCAACCCGGTCAGCACCAGGAACCAGCCGCCGCCTTCGTTGAGCAGGCGGTCGGCCTCGGCGAGGGTGGAGGCGATCACCACCGGCAGTTCCAGGCGCTGCTCGATGGCTTCGCGCAGCATGCCGGTGAACGCACGGGAATTTTCGACCAGCAGGATCCGCTGTGGCAACGGATCGGCCAGGTCGCCATCAACGTCGGCCTGCGGCAGGACGGGCATGATGCGGTGGCTCACGAAGGAGGGCTCGGCACGGATAGCGGCGGTTTCGGGTGTAACTTTAGCGGTGAACGTTGCGCGCCGCGCCAGATTCCGTGTCAGGCCGCCGCGGGCGCCGCGTGGGTGATCGATTCATGCAGGACCAGTCGCAGCCGGTTGCCCCGGCAGTGAACTGTACCGCCGTAGGCAAGCATTCGACCGGCCAGGCGCTCGACGGCCTGGTCGGTGGTGCGTGCCGACAGCGTGCAACCACGGTCGAGCAGGCTCACGACAGCAACGATGCCGCGACGTCCGCCCGCCCGGCCACTTCGGGCACGCACGCAGACCTGCCCGGTCTCCAGCTCCAGCAGCAGTGACACCGCCTCGATCAAGGAGCGGTAGATGGCCAGTTGCAGATCCACGGACAGCAGGCAGGGGTTCCCCGCCAGCCTGGGCGGAATGACGCGATGCGTGTTGTTCCAGATCTCGCATGCGCCGCCTGCGTGCAGGGCGATGTACAACCCGACCTGCTCCAGTCCGGTGGGGTAGACCATGCTGGCCTGCTCGCGGAACAGGCGTGAGTGCACGGATGACGCGTGTTGCAGGCTGTTCGCCACGGCATGATGGCCCTGAGCCTTCAGCCAGCTGACCATCTCGCTGAGCGAACTGTCCATGCCCTCGCCCAGATGCTTCAGATGGGCGGCCCGTTCACGCAGCTCGCGCTCGCTGGTCTGGTGGGAGCTGCGTGCCAGGCGCAGGGCGTTCCGTTCAGCCTGCCAACGGGCCCGCGCGCGTTGATGGTGATAGCTGATGCTGGATCCGAGTGCGAGCAACGCGACGCTGATCACAGCCATGTTCTGTTGGGTGGCGAACGTACCGAGGTCGAAAGAGGAGGGCAGGCCGGTGCTGGGCGTAGCGCCGTGGAGTGGGAGATTCAACAGCGGAATTGCGATGGCCGCGCCGCGCCAGCCATGCATGAAGGTCAGGGCGATGGCAGGCAGGGCCGACAGAAGGACAAGATGTGTGCGGGTGGTATGGGCGCTGCTGTCCGTCAGTTGCATGCCCAACCCCAGTATCAGCATCGCCAGGATCGCCGCAGCTGTAGGCGCGACAAAGCGAGTGCTCCAACTGGGATCCACGTGCCGCTGCGCCCAAAGGAAGGCCAGTGGGAGCAGGGTAATGATGGCCGCGAAGTGACCAAAGATCGTTCGGTCGACCGCGTCCAGCAGGTTGCTCGGCGGAGGATTCGACCAGAGGACATATGAAATGCTCAGGTTGAGAGCCGGGACGAACAGTGCCGTGCAGATCGACAACGACAGCAGCCAGAGGCCGGTGGCTGCGTCGGACGGCATTCTCCTGAGGTGAAGGTGGACTACCAGCATCGCCATCGGCATCAGAAGCGTCGAGGCCAGAATGACCCAGGCCAAGCCATAGCTGTCGATCATGGGGATGCGCAGTGTTGCGAAGTATGCGTACTCCCCCAGCAAAAGGTAGGGCCACAAGCGGGGCGGGACGATCAGCAGTGCTGCTGCCCGGATGCCTGCGGGCAGGAAGAACTGATCAAGCGAGAATTGGCGCGAGGCGAGGCAGCTCAAGGCATAGGCGGCCGCGAGTGTGATCCCGACCGGCCGGATCCGGAAGCTCAGTTCAATTGCCTTCTTGAATCGGTCCAAAAACAAGCCTCCTTTGCTCGCGCTCAGCTACCGCTGGCCCGCTACTGGACACTATCCACTAGATCGTCGCAGGCGCAATCAGCATCCTCCTTCTTCTGCAGATGACATGGTGCGGGCAGGGGGGAAGGGGAGAGGGGTGCACGAATGAAACTAAATCGTCCGGATTATCCGTCAATCACTTTGTTGTGGCGGGAAGACGCTACTATCGTTTTGAGGTTGTCTGCTCTTATCCCGACCAGGAGGTCATTGTGCGATCCATATTTGTTGGTGTTGTAGCCGGGGCAACATTGTTCGCCGCAGCTCCGGTATTCGCGGGTGATAAAGGGGGCGGTGACTACCACGGCAGTCCCTTGGCAAGTGCCGCAGTTTCGAAGGCAGGCCTTGGTGAAACCAACCCTGCTGCCGCAGACATCAGCGCCGATCCCGCTTGGCAGGTGTATGCCTTCCAACGCGATGGCATGGTCTACCTGCAGGTCAACGATCTGACCGGTCAGGTGAAGCTGATCATCGGCAATGCCGCGGGTGCGTACTTTGCATTGCCTGCCGGCAAGTCCGCAGCACTTGTTTCGCTTCCCGGTCAGCGACTCACTGTCCCATCCAGTGCAAAGCGTTCCGAGGTGTATCGTGCGCAGGACGTGGTACTGGTGCGGTATGCCACCGCGGATGGCGACATCTGGTCTGTCGAAACACCGTAGCGCCCGGACCGGAGGGCTTGAGGCGTGCGAGCGATCAAAACCGCTTGCACGTTTCTGCGGTCACGCTCAGGGGGGGGAATGCCCGCTATCGAGACAGAAGTCAGTAGACCTTGTCGTTCAAGCCTGAGCGCGTGAGGGACCCGCTTCGAGTCCCGAAAGGCTGTTCCGGGCATCTGATGAAAAAGCATCCAGAGGAGCGGCTGTACCCGTTTCCTTCATTGCCAGCACGATGCGATTTCGGTTGCATTTCAGTGTGCCGCCGTAGGCGAGCGTCCTGCCGGCCAGTCTTTCCATCGCGGCGGCGACGGTCGTGTCCGAAAGGCGTTGATGTTGATCCAGCATTGTCACCGCTATCAGGATTCCACGATGCGAACCCATCCGTCCGCAACGCGCGCGCACGTGGATCTGTCCCGTTTCACCCTGGATCAGCAGTGACACCGCATCTATCACAGTGCGGTAGGCAGCAAGCTGCAGTCCGACACTGAGTTGACAGGGGTCGCCAAGCAACGACGGATTGGCTACGCGAGCCGTTTTTTCCCATGCTTCGCGAACGCCACCTGCTCGGAGGGCAACATAAAGGCCGAGCTGCTCCAGGGCGGTCGGATAAATCATGCTTGTCTGCTCGCGGAACTGGCGCGAATGAATCGACGCCACATGTACAAGGCTCTCCGCAATCGCATGATGGCCTTGTGCAGTAAGCCAGTTGATAACCTCGTCAAGCGCATGATCTATGCCATCCCCAAGCTTCCGCAGATGCAACGCGCGTTCGCGGAGATCCAGCTCACTGGCGACATGGGAGCTCCGAGCAAGTCTGATGGCATTTTTCTCGCCGACCTCCCGCAGTCGATAACGGTGATAGTAGTGAGTGATCCGGGAGCCCAGTATGAGCAGTGCTGCGCCCGTGACGGCCATGATCTGCTGGGTTGCGAACGATGCAGGATCGAATGACTCAGGGTGAGACGAGGGTGTTGTCAGACCGATAATCATGTTCAGGGTCGGCACGCCGATAGCGGCGCCCCGCCACCCATACACGCATGTGAGAAGAACGGCGGGAAGCGCCATGAGGAGTTGCAGGGATACTTTTGTCGTCACTGCATCAGCAGGTACGTCCGCAGCCCAAAGGCCGAACACGACCATCAGCGCAAGTGCTCCTGCCATCTGTGCGATATCCCGTTTTCGGACCTGCACTTCAGCCTTGCCTCGCGACCACAGCAGCACAAGCGGCGCAAACGTGAGTATGCCGATGAAGTCACCTACTACCAGGCGGACGATTCCGGTCAGCAGCGGAAAAGCGGGAGGTGTTGGCCAGAGGGAGTTCGCCAGAAGCAGGTTGATCAGTGTGACGGAAACTGCAGCGAAGGCAGCAATCGAGATGAGCCAAGCGTTCTTTACTGCCGAGATTACATTGCGATGGAGATAGACGATCGTCATTACAACCGGCATCTGGAAGACCGAGCCGAGAATGACCCATGTCAGCCCGTACCGTTCGATCATCGGCACTCGCATCTGTGCGAAATAGGCGTACTCGCCCAGCAGGAGATAGGGCCAAAGCCGAGGAGGACAGAGCAGTACCGCAGCCACGCGTACACCAGCGGGCAGATAGAACTGATCAAGGGACAACTGGCGGGTTGCCCAACAGGCAATGGCATACAGCACAGCCAGGGCAAGTCCTGCCGGATGGATGCGCAACTTCAGCTGCAGGCCTTCATTCCACCAGTTCAATCGCACTACCCCTTCACAGTACGTTCCCTGTCAGCATCCATTCGCCGCGGGACCCGGTTCTTACCGACGGTATCGACACGCGTTCGATTATGCAATCACCTCAGCGCAGCGCCGGGCAAGTGAGAAAATCATCACATGATTTCCCGTGGCGACGGGTTTCACAGTTTCCGAGGGAGCTGACTTGGTGTGATCCCTGATCAGCTCACCACAACGCATCCCGCAGCTTGTACCACGACATTGCCGCCACCAGCAGCGGCATCCGCAGCAGCCGACCGCCGGGGAAGGGGGCATGCCGCAGGCGCTGGAACACGTCCAGGCGCTCGCTCTGGCCTGCAATGGCGGCGGCGATCACCTCGCCGGCCAGCCCGGCGGCGGCCACCCCATGGCCGGAGAACCCTTGTGCGAAGTACAGGTTGCCGTCCAGCCGGCCCCAATGTGGGGCGCGGTTACGGGTGATGTCCACATAACCGCCCCAGACCTGCTCCAGGGCCACGTCGGCCAGCTGTGGGAACACCTGGTGCATGCGCCGCTGCATCACGCCGCGCAGGCCAGGTGGGGGCAGTGCCGAGTAGCTGGCGCGGCCACCAAACAGCAGGCGGTCGTCGTGGCTGAGACGGAAGTAGTCCAGTGCCCAGGCGGTGTCGGCCACGGCCATGTTGTTGCCGATCAGGGCGCGGGCGCGCTCGGCACCCAGCGGCGCGCTGGCGCCGATATAGGTGCCGACCGGCATGATCCGCCGTTCCAGCTCGGGTAGCAGGCCCTGCAGCCAGGCGTTGCCAGCCACCACAAGATGCGCGGCGCGCACGCTTCCCTGCGCGGTATGCAGGGTGGGCTGCGTTCCGCGCTGCACGCGGGTCACTGCGGAGTTCTCGTGGATCACCACGCCGGCCGCACGCGCCGCATCGGCCAGTCCGCGGGCATAGGCCAGGGGCTGCAGGTGCGCGCTGAGCGGATCGAACATCGCGGCGCGGTAGCGTGGGCTGTCCAGCTGTGCGCGCAGGGCATCACGGTCCCACCACTGCATGGGGTAGTCGTAGTGGCGTTGCAGATGCTCGCAGTTGGCCCGCAGGTCGCGCTCATGGCGTTCGCGGATCGCGACGCTGGCGTGGCCTTCCACCCAATGGCAGTCGATGCCGTGGCGATCGATGCGTGTGCGCATTACCTGCACCGCGTCGCGTGACCAGTCGAACAGGTGGCGCGCATCATCACGACCGAGCTGACGCTCCAGTTCGTCCACCTCGCAGCCATAGCCGACCAGCGCCTGGCCACCATTGCGACCGGACGCGCCCCAACCGATCCGCTGCGCGTCCAGTACCACCACGCGCTGGCCACGCGTAGCCAGTTCAAGTGCTGCGGTCAGCCCGGTGTAACCCGCGCCAAGCACTGCAACATCGGCCTGAACCTCACCCTGCAGCGGAGGAATTGCGGCCGGTTCGGGCAGGCTGGCGGCATACCAGCTGGGCGGGAAGGCGGCGCTCACTGCAGGCCTCGCGGGCGCAGTGCGGGAGGGGGGGGCGGGGGAGAACGATCAGCATTCACCCGCGTAGTTTCGCCGATGCGTGACAGCCATGGTGTGACGGCGAAGACTTGCCGCCTTCGTTGGCCGGCGGGTAACGTGTTCGCACGCCAAGGAGTTTTCCCATGCGCCGCCTGCCTTGGGTGGGCCTGCCCACCGACAGTACCGTGCTCGGCCACCACCGTTTCGCGGTGGCTGGCGAGAAGTACGTGCGCGCGCTGGCCGAGGCCGCCGAAGTGACCCCGGTGGTACTGCCGAGCCTGCAGCCTCCTTTGCCGGCTGGCGACTGGCTGCAGGGGCTTGATGGCCTGCTGTTGACCGGCGCGGTCAGCAACATCGAACCGCAGCATTACGAGGGCGGCCGCAGCTGGCCGGGCAATCCGCATGACCCGGCCCGTGATGCCAATGCGTTCGCGCTGCTGCGCGAGGCGCTGGCGCTGGACCTGCCGGTACTGGCGATCTGCCGCGGCTTCCAGGAACTGAACGTGACGCTGGGTGGCAGCCTGCATCCGCAGGTACACGCGGTGCCTGGCCTGTCTGACCATCGCGAAGACCCACAGGCGCCGGTGGAGGTGCAGTACGGGCCGGCCCACGCGGTTACCCTGGTCGCCGATGGCTGGCTGGCGCAGTGGCACGGCAGTGACCGCGCACAGGTCAATTCGGTGCACGGGCAGGGCATTGCCCGCCTCGCGCAGGGCCTGCAGGTCGAGGCCGTGGCAGATGATGGGCTGGTCGAGGCGGCGCGCAGCCTGCACCATGGTTTCGTGCTCGGCGTACAGTGGCACCCGGAGTGGCGTGTCATGCAGGCGCCGTTCTATCACGCTATTTTCCGTGCGTTCGGCCAAGCTTGCCGGCAGCACCAACAGAACCGACTGGATTCCCGATGAGTTCCCGAACGCGCCCGCGCAAGACGGCCACGCCCCCCGCACCGCAGGAAAGCAGCCTGCTGCGCTGGCTGAAGGAACGGCGCATCACCGAGGTCGAGTGCCTGGTGCCGGACATCACCGGCAACGCGCGTGGCAAGATCATTCCCGCAGACAAGTTCTCGCATGATTACGGTACGCGGCTGCCCGAAGGCATCTTCGCCACCACCGTCACCGGCGAGTTCCCTGACGATTACTACGACCTCACCTCGCCTTCGGACTCGGACATGATGCTGCGCCCCGATCCGGACACGGTGCGCATGGTGCCGTGGGCAGCAGACGCCACCGCGCAGATCATCCACGATTGCTACACCAAGAACGGTGAGCCACACGAGCTGGCGCCGCGCAACGTGCTGCGCCGCGTGCTGGCAGCCTACGCCGAGCTGGGCCTGCGCCCGGTGGTGGCGCCGGAGCTGGAGTTCTTCCTGGTACAGAAGAACACCGACCCGGACTTCCCGCTGCTGCCACCGGCCGGCCGCTCCGGGCGGCCGGAAACCGCGCGGCAGTCGTACTCGATCGACGCGGTCAACGAATTCGACCCGATCCTCGACCTGATGTACGACTACGCCGATGCGATGAAGCTGGACGTGGACACGCTGATCCACGAATCCGGCGCAGCGCAGCTGGAGGTCAACTTCACCCATGCCGATGCGATGGACCTGGCCGACCAGGTGTTCCTGTTCAAGCGCACCATGCGCGAGGCGGCGATGCGCCACGGGGTGTATGCCACGTTCCTGGCCAAGCCGATGGAGAACGAGCCGGGCAGCGCCATGCACATCCACCAGAGCCTGGTGCGGGTGAGCGATGGCAGCAATGTATTCGCCGGCGAGACCCATGCCGAGGGCGAGTTCAGCCCGGTGTTCGGCCACTACCTGGGCGGCCTGCAGAAGTACGTGCCGCAGGCGATGGCCTTCTTCGCGCCGAACGTGAACTCCTATCGGCGGTTGGTGTTCGGTGAGGTTTCGCCGAGCAACGTGCACTGGGGCTATGACAACCGCACCTGCGGGCTGCGCGTGCCGCTGGACACGCCGGAGAACATGCGCGTGGAAAGCCGTTTCGCCGGGTCCGACGCCAACCCCTACCTGGCGATGGCGGCGACCCTGGCCTGCGGCCTGCTGGGCATCCGCGAGCGCTTGGCACCGGACGCGCCGGTGACCGGCAGCGCCAAGGAACTGGGCTACAACCTGCCGCGCTCGCTGGGCGAGGCGCTGGACGGACTGGAGCAGTGCAGCGAGCTGCAGGCACTGCTGGGCGAGCGCTTCTGCCGCGCCTACATCTCGGTCAAGCGCAAGGAATACGAGACCTTCTTCCGCGTCATCAGCTCGTGGGAGCGTGAGTTCCTGCTGCTGAACGTCTGAGCATCTGGAATAGAAAAATCCGCCGCCGGGGGGTAGGCTGGCACCCGTTGCCGGCCCCGCTGGCCCCCCTTTCCGCATTCTGGAGCACCCGATGAAGCTGCGTATCCTCACGCTCGGCCTGGCCTCTGCCATGCTCGCCGCCTGCAGCGGTGGCAACGGCGGCGCGCAGGACAGCCAGGTCCTGAACGTCTACAACTACAGCGATTACATCGCCGAGGACACCATCCCGACCTTCGAGAAGGAGAGCGGCATCAAGGTGACCTACGATGTGTTCGACAGTGATGAGATGGTCGAGACCAAGCTGCTGGCCGGCAACAGCGGCTACGACGTGGTGGTGCCGACCCTGAACTTCTTCGGCCGCCAGATCCAGGCCGGCGTGTTCCTGCCGCTGGACAAGAGCAAGATTCCGAACCTGGCCAATCTCGATCCGGCGGTGATGAAGCGCATCGCCACCCAGGACCCGGGCAACCAGTACGGCGTGCCGTACATGATCGGCACCACCGGCATCGGCTACAACGTGGAGATGCTGAAGCAGCGCTTTGGCGGCAGCACCGATATCGCCAACAGCTGGGACCTGGTGTTCAAGCCGGAGAACATCAGCAAGATGAAGGACTGCGGCGTGACCATCCTGGACACGCCGGCCGACATGATCCCGATCGCGCTGCATTACCTGGGTCTGGACCCGCACAGCGGTGACCCGGCCGAGCTGCAGAAGGCGGCCGACCTGCTGAAGTCGATCCGCCCGTACGTGCAGAATTTCCACTCCTCGCAGTACGTGGGGTCGCTGGCCAACGGTGGTACCTGCCTGGTGGTCGGCTGGTCGGGTGACATCATCCAGGCCCGCGACCGCGCCGAGGAAGCCAGCAATGGCGTGCACGTGGCCTATTCGATCCCGAAGGAAGGCGCCCCGCAGTGGTTCGACATGCTGGCGATCCCGAAGGATGCCAAGCATCCGGAAGCCGCTTACGCGTTCATCAACTACCTGCTGCAGCCGAAGGTTGCCGCGGCCAACACCAACTTCATCCACTACGCCAACCCGGTGCCGACCGCGACCCCGCTGGTGGATGAGGCGATCCGGACCGATCCGACCATCTACCCGCCGGCCGACGTGGCCGAGAAGATGTTCACCTATTCGATCAACACGCCGGAGACCGACAAGCTCTACACCCGGCTGTGGACCGAGGTGAAGACCGGCCGCTGAGCCGGTCCGGCGCCGCCGGGCCTTGCCCGGCGGAACGCTTCACCCTTGGCCGGGGCCGGTATCGCCGCCCTGGCCAAGGTGCCGCAGGATGGCCGGCAGCAGGTCGCGTGCATCGCGGCCGCCGTTGCACAGGAACGATGAACTCATCCGCTGCAGGTTGTGCATGCCGATGAAGAACAACCCTGGCTGCGGTGAAACGCCGAACTCTCCGAGCGGATAACCGTGTGCATCCAGCGCGCCCTGCACGTCCAGCCACGGCCATTCGGCGACGAAGCCGGTGGCCAGCACCACCGAGCGGATGCCTGCGGCCTGCAGATCCAGCTCGCACGGAGACGGTTCCGGCTCCCAGTGCAGGTAGACCTCTTCGGGAATGTAGCGGGCATCGTCGGTGCGCGGTTCGGGCCGCGTGGCGTAGTACGCGCTGACCAGCGAATCGAGATAGGCATATTCGGTCCGTGTCGCCTCGATCGCGGTGCGCAGCTGCGGACGGACATCGGCGAAGCGGGCGATGTTTCCACTGAATTCCTGCAACCGGCCCAGCAACCTGATGCCAGCGCGGTGCATCGCCAGCAGACTGATCGAGCTGCCCAGGCCAGCACGTCCTTTGCCGGAAATCAGCGGGAACTCCGCGGTGCGGGCCTTGCGCAGCGCATCCGGTTCTCCGGCCAGTACCGCGGCCGCTTCACTCACATGCTGGTGGATGCGCCCGGCCATGTCCCACCAGGTCATCGAGTCCTTGCCGCGCAGCCGGCGGGTATGCGAATGACGCTGGGCCAGTGACCAGTACACGCTGCGACTGCTGTCGCGCAGGTCCTGGGCGATCTGCGCGCCGGACTGCCCACCGCCGATGACCAGCACGGCGCCATCGGGCAGCTGGCGGGCACTGCGGTAGTCGCCCGAGTGCAGCACGGTGAGGCCTGACGCGGGCGCGAAGGGCACCCGGGGCATCCGCGCGCGGCGATATTCACCGGTGGCGACCACCACCGCGCGGGCGTGGACCAGCCCCTGGCTGCTGTCGATGGCATAACCGCCGGACTCAGGCGCGACCCGGCGCACCACGCACCCCTCGCTGATCGGCAACGCGCGCTCGTCGGCATAGTCGCGGAGCCGCCGGATCACCTCCGGGGCCCCCATGAAGCCTTCCGGATCATCGCCGGCATAGGCATGACCGTGCAGGGCCATCGTCGCGTTGGCAGTGTTGGTCTGGAACGACTCCCAGCGCCGCTGCCAGCTGGCACCCACGGTTTCGGCCTCCAGCACGCGATGCTCGACGCCGGCCTCCTGCAGGAGCGCACTGAGGGACAACCCGGCCTGGCCGGCGCCGATGATGACCAGCGGCAGCCTTGCAGGCAGGGCGCCCGGCAGGCGGGGCGGGAAGGGGGAGGAGCTGTCCGGAGAAATCACCAGTGTGGGTCCATGCAAGGCTTTGATCCGGGCCATTGCGCGGGCAATGGCCGAGGCCTTCAACAGATCCGGTTCTGAAAAACGTTGTAGATCGGGCCAACGCCCGTGGCGCCTGGCCGGGACGGCCGCAGGATGGTCCAGGGGAGGCGGGGCCTTTGAGCGGACAGGCCACCACGGCGGGGGAAAACCGACACCCCCTCGGGGCCCCCGGGGCCGCCCACCGGCCGCTTCCACCTGCCCCCGTCATATCCCCTGCGGCCCCCGGCCGTTAGAATGGCGGCCGCTGTCCACCGCCCGCTCCCGGAGCCCCCATGCCCGTTGAAGCCCAGCCGGTAGCCGCCGTCGTCGACACGACCGGTGCGCCCGGCTATCTCTCCATTCGTGACCTGCGCAAGGAATTCGACGGTTTCGTCGCCGTCGACGACGTCAATCTGGACGTGCGCAAGGGCGAGATCTTTGCCCTGCTCGGTGGCTCCGGCAGTGGCAAATCGACCCTGCTGCGCTGCCTGGGCGGCTTCGAGACGCCCACCAAGGGCAGCATCACCGTTGATGGCCAGCGCCTGGACGCGCTGCCGCCGTACCAGCGGCCGGTCAACATGATGTTCCAGTCCTATGCCCTGTTCCCGCACATGACGGTTGAACAGAACATCGCCTTCGGCCTGAAGCAGGACGGCCTGGGCAAGGACGCGATCAGCAAGCGCGTCGGCGAAATGCTGGACCTGGTGCAGATGGGCCATCTGGGCAAGCGCAAGCCGCACCAGCTGTCCGGCGGCCAGCAGCAGCGCGTGGCGCTGGCGCGGTCGCTGGCCAAGGGGCCGAAGCTGCTGCTGCTGGACGAGCCGATGGGCGCGCTGGACAAGAAGCTGCGCTCGCAGATGCAGCTGGAACTGGTCAGCATCATCGAATCGTCCGGCGTGACCTGCGTGATGGTCACCCACGACCAGGAAGAAGCAATGACCATGGCCACCCGCATCGCGGTGATGGATGCCGGCTGGATCCAGCAGGTCGGCAAGCCGGACGAGGTCTACGAGCAGCCGGCCAACCGCTTCGTTGCCGAGTTCATCGGCTCGGTCAACCTGTTCGACGGGGTGATCGACGAGGACCTGCCCGAATACGTGACCGTGCGCTCGCCGCTGTTCCCGGCGCCGATCTACATCGCGCACGGCATCACCGGGTATGAAGGGCAGCCGGTCGCGTTCGCGCTGCGCCCCGAGAAGGTGATGATCGGCAAGGACGAGCCGGAAGGGCATACCAACAAGGCGCAGGGCGTGATCGAGGACATCGCCTACTTCGGCAGCCATTCGGTCTACCACGTGCGCCTGCCCAGCGGCGCCAAAGTGCTGGCCAACTTCGCCAACTCGCAGCGCTGGGCCAGCGATGGCCTGACCTGGGGCGACGAGGTGTGGGTGCACTGGCGTGACAACGACGGCGTGGTGCTGACCTCATGAGCACGGCCGGCCTGAAGCGCTGGCTGCCGGGGCTGCGTGCCACGGTGATCGGCATTCCGTATCTGTGGCTGCTGCTGTTCTTCGCGGTGCCGTTCCTGATCGTGCTGATGATCAGCTTCTCGCTCAGCCGGGTCGGCTCGCCGCCGTACACCTGGCTGCTGCAGTACGCCGACGGCGGCTTCTCGCTGAAGCTGAACCTGGAAAACTACCTGGCGTTGTTCCGCGATTCGATCTATGCGCAGGCGTTCCTGAGCTCGATCAGGATCGCGGCCATCTCCACCTTCTTCACGCTGCTGATCGGCTACCCGATGGCCTATGCCATCGCCCGCCTGTCACCGGCCGCGCGCAACGTGGCGATGATGCTGGTGGTGCTGCCGTCGTGGACCTCGTTCCTGATCCGCGTGTATGCGTGGAAGGCGATCCTAGACCGCAACGGCCTGCTCGACCAGTTCCTGCAGTTCACCGGCCTGCAGACGCTGATGACGTCGATGGGCCTGCCCAAGCTGCAGCTGATCGACACGCCCACCGCGGCCTACATCGGCATCGTCTACTGCTACCTGCCGTTCATGGTGCTGCCGCTGTACGCCAACCTGGTCAAGCATGACCACCGCCTGCTGGAAGCCGCCTACGACCTTGGTGCGAAGCCGTGGCAGGCGTTCCTGCGCATTACCCTGCCGCTGTCGAAGGCCGGCATCATCGCCGGCTGCATGCTGGTGATGATTCCGGCGATCGGCGAATTCGTGATCCCGGAAATGCTGGGTGGCTCGGAAACGCTGATGGTGGGCCGCCAGCTGTGGAACGAGTTCTTCAACAACCGCAACTGGCCGGGCGCCTCGGCGATGGCGGTGGCGATGATCCTGTTGCTGCTGGTGCCGATCCTGCTGTTCAACCGTTCCCAGCAGCGCCTGCTGGAAGGGAAACAGGCATGAGCCCGCGTAGCGCAAGGGGCCTGGGGCTGGGTGTGCTGCTGCTCGGCTTCGCCTTCCTGTACCTGCCGATCCTGCTGCTGATGTTCTACTCGTTCAACAGCTCGCGGCTGGCGATGGTCTGGGCCGGGTTCTCCACCCGTGCCTACAGTGACCTGTTCGCCGACCGCGCGCTGATGGATGCGATGTGGACCAGCCTGGTGGTGGCGTTCTGGACTGCCTGCACGGCCACCGTGCTGGGCACGTTGGCGGCGATGGTGATGACCCGCTTCAAGCGCTTCCGCGGTAAGCCGCTGTTCGGCGCGCTGGTGACCGCGCCGCTGGTGATGCCGGATGTGATCCTGGGCTTCTCGCTGATGGCGCTGCTGGCTTCGATGGGCGCGATTCCCGGGTTCCCGGCGCGCGGCCTGGCCACCATCTGGATCGCCCACGTCACCTTCACCCTGTGCTTTGTCACCGTGGTGGTGTCTTCGCGCCTGCAGGAAATGGACCTGTCCCTGGAGGAAGCGGCGATGGATCTGGGTGCCAGCCGGTTGACCGTGTTCGGCCGCATCACCCTGCCGATCATTGCGCCGGCGCTGGTGGCGGGCTGGCTGCTGGCGTTCACTCTGTCGCTGGATGACGTGGTGGTGGCCAGCTTCGTCGCCACGCCGGGCTCGACCACGCTGCCGATGAAGGTGTTCGCCTCGGTGCGCATGGGCATCAGTCCGAAGATCAACGCGTTGGCCACGTTGCTGGTGTCGGCGGTGTCGATCGCTGCGGTGATCGGCTGGTACATCAACGCCCGCGCCGAGAAGCGGCGCCAGCGCGACCTGCAGCTGGCGCGGCAGGACAACGGCTGAGTACACGGCCTGTCGACAGCGCCGGCAACACCCGGCTCACGGACAGCGGCGCACAATGGGGGTCTTCCAGATGGAGATCCCCCATGACCGTCGAGATCATCGACCCGGCCACCGGCCAGGTGACCTACCGCCATGAACTGATGGGCGCTGCTGACATCGAGCAGCGCCTGCAGGCCGCCGCCGATGCCTTCCCCGGCTGGGCCGATCGCTCGCTGCAGGATCGCGGCGCCGTCCTTCGCCAGATCGCCGCGCAGCTGCGCACGCGTCGCGACGACCTGCAGCAGGCGATGACGCACGAGATGGGCAAGCTCAAGGCCGAGGCGCTGGCCGAGGTCGACAAGTGCGCTGCCGCCTGCGAGTACTACGCCGACCACGCGGCCGACTATCTCAAGCCGCAGCTGATCGATACCGAGGCCCAGCGCAGTTACGTGCGCTACGAGCCGATCGGCTGCGTGTTCGCGGTGATGCCATGGAATTTCCCGATCTGGCAGGTGTTCCGTTTCCTGGCCCCGGCGTTCATGGCTGGCAACGTCGCCCTGCTCAAGCACGCCAGCAACGTGCCGCAGTGCGCTGACCTGATCCTTGCGGTGTGTCGTGACGGAGGCCTGCCTGATGGCGTGTTCGACGTGCTGCACATCGACAATGACCAGGCGGCCGAGGTGCTGCGCGACGCACGGGTTAAGGCGGTGACACTGACCGGCAGCGAGCGGGCAGGGCGCTCGATCGCCTCCAATGCCGGCAGCCAGCTGAAGAAGTCGGTGATGGAGCTGGGTGGCAGCGATGCCTTCGTGGTGCTTGATGACGCCGATCTCGACAAGACCGTGGCGGCGGCGGTGAAGTCGCGCTTCGACAACAGCGGGCAGACCTGCATTGCGGCCAAGCGCTTCATTGTGGTCGATGCGGTGGCCGATGAATTCACCCGCCGCTTCGTTGAAGCCGCGGCCGAGCGCCAGTACGGTGATCCCGACGAGCGCGGTACCACGCTGGCGCCGATGGCCCGTGCCGACCTGCGCGACGAACTGCACAAGCAGGTGCAGGCCAGCGTGGCCAAGGGCGCACGGGTGCTGGTGGGTGGTGAGCCGATTGCGGGCACGCATGCCGGCTATCCGGCCACGGTGCTCGATCAGGTCGGTCCGGGCATGCCGGCGTATGACGAGGAACTGTTTGGCCCGGTGGCTGCGGTGATCCGGGTTGCTGATGAGGCCGAGGCACTGCGCGTGGCCAACGACACCCGCTTCGGCCTGGGCGGCAGCGTGTGGACGCGCGACCCGGTTCGCGGTGAGCGTTTCGCCCAGCGCATGGAATGCGGCGCCGCGTTCGTCAACGCCATCGTCAAGAGCGATGCGCGACTGCCCTTCGGCGGCAGCAAGCAGTCCGGTTTCGGCCGGGAGCTGGCCGACCATGGC